>DATHTS010000535.1:0-2487 GCA_035462935.1 Pyrinomonadaceae bacterium | reverse complement strand
ATGAGTTTTGTTTGTAAATGAATAATAAGAACCGCCGCCCTGTATGGTGAATTTTCCGTCAAACCGTTCGCGCGGCATAATTCTGAAAACGCTAAAACCTTCTTCTTTCGCCCGCGTTAAGTCTGTAGCGTCAGGTAAGAGAAAGTCTGTTTCTAAACTTTTTATCTGGTTATTCAATTCATCAATTTTTTGCAGTTTTTGCTCGCGGGGCATTTCCTGGCTGTAGATGAATGAGCAAATCAATAAGACGAGAGCAAGAGTTTTAAGAAAGAAACGCATAAAAATCTCCTTTTAAAAGAAAAAGCACTTTGATTTATTTGCCAAGTGCAAACATATCAAAGTGCCGATATAAAAATCAATAAAAATTTTTATCCCTGCGGAATTTTTAATTCCTGTCCGGGAAAAATTTTATCCGGGTCGTCGAGCTTATCGCGGTTGGCTTCAAAAATTTTCTGCCAGCCGACGCCGTAGCGCTGTCCGATTTTGCTCAGCGTATCGCCCGACTGAACCGTATAAGTCGTGCTGCTGCCACCGGACGCCGATGCTGCGGCGCTGCCTTCCGGCGCGGAAATATCCAGCACAAGATCGCCGGAGCGATAATCGGGGTCAATCTGCCCGTAGGCATTCCAAAGCTGCTGCTTGGCTTCCGCGCTCGGAGCGACGCCGCTAACATGCAAAACGCCGTTTTCTTCGCGAGTATTTAAGCTGGAAATTCCAAGTTGATTCGCTTTGTCAATTAAAGGTTGGTATTTATCAGTTACAGCCATTAAAGTTTCCTCCTTTTTCTTAGTACTTCTCGGTTAATTCATTTTTGACCGGTTTTTTGCCTTCTTCCTGCGCGATTCGCACAGCTTCCGCCATTTTATCTTTTGCGACAGTGCCGCGAAGAATTATGTTGGTCGTGGTTGCTTCGACGGTTACGTCATTAAATCCCGCTTTTTTCAAAGCAGCTTCAACGGTCGCTTTGGTCGCGGCGTCATTTACCGGCGCAGGCGTTCCGGTATTCACAACCATATTTGTATTCATATTAGCATTGACTTTATTGACGTTCGCGTCATCTCCGCCGCGACAGCCGCTCAATAAAAGAAATGCTGACAAACTGAGCAAAACTAAAAATTTAAATTTCATTTTTTCCTCCTGAAACATTTTAACTTCCAAAATGAAACCGCGAATACCGAAAAGGTATAGACGATTTCCACAAAAACTTAAAAAACCTTTATTTGAAAAAAGTTACTCGCTTAAGCCGGGTTTGTCAATTTGGTTAAAAAAATTTAATGCAGAATTTATTCACTCGTCAGCGGAAAAATCTGTTCGACAATTTCTTTAGCAACATCAAATGACGTAAATTCCGGCTTGACGATAAAATGCCAATCCGCCAGGCAGTAATAATTCTGACGTTTGTTGAAAAGCTCGCGCGCCTTTCTTTTATCCGATGCCAGCGGGCGGACACGCTTGGAAAAACGAATATTGCGCCAGCAATGATCGAAGCTCGATTCGAGCCAGACGCAGATGCAGTCGTGTTTCCTGATAACTTCCCGATTCTCCGCAATCGTCCATGCGCCGCCGCCGAGCGCGATAATTTGAGCGTCGGTTTCATCGAAAATTCTTCGCAGACAGGCAGTTTCGATTTTCCTGAAAGCCTCTTCGCCGTCAGTTTCGATAATTTCGGCAATCGTGCGGTTTTCGTTTTTTTCGATAAAAGAATCAAGGTCGATTTTTTTGCATCTGAGCAGAAATGCCAGATGACGGGCGACGCTCGATTTCCCGACGCCCATAAATCCCGTGAGAATTATCCTTTTGCTGGAATTTTCCATTTTCCTTTGAATTTTATTCTACAATCTCATCCAAAACTTGAAAAAATTCGGGAAAAGAAACTTCAGCCGAATCCGCGCCGATAATTTCCGTTTCGCCTTCCGCCAGCAGTGCGGCAATCGAAAACGCCATCGCAATTCGATGATCACCGAAAGCGTCAACTTTCGCGCCCTTTAAATTAGATTTTTCAACTTTGAAGCCGTCAGGGAATTCTTCTACAGTCGCGCTCATTCGTCGCAGATTTTCGACAACTGCCGCGATTCTATCAGATTCCTTGACGCGCAATTCGGCTGCGCCGCGAATTTCCAGACCATCTTCTAGCTGCGTTCCCAAAATCGCAAGAATCGGAATTTCATCAATTAAATTAGCAATAATTTCGCCGCCGATAAAATTTTCGCCCGATAAATTATCGCTTCCGCGAACGAGTAAATCGCCGACAATTTCATTGCCGACCTTTGTTTCATTCAAAACTTTAATTTCCGCACGGCTTTTTTGCAGTTGCTGCAAAAAAGCCGTGCGCGTCGGATTCAAGCCGACATTTCGCAAAACGATTTCCGAATCCTTCAAACAAACCGCACCCACAACAAAAAACGCTGCCGAAGAAATATCGGCGGGAATTTTCAAATCTCTCGCCATAAGTTTTGAATTCCCGTCAATCAAAACTTCGTGTGAGAA
>DATHTS010000534.1:0-7244 GCA_035462935.1 Pyrinomonadaceae bacterium | reverse complement strand
GAAAAGAAGTCGTTTCCGTGGTGGATTTTAATAGTTGTCGGCATTTTGCTGGTTGTCGGCGTGGTTATTGGGATTCTAATTTTCAGGAACGGCGGAGACGATCCGCCGACTCCAACACCGGAAAAGGTTAAAGTTCCTCCTGTTAATGGCAAGACTTTTGCCGAAGCGGAAAAAGAGCTTAGAGAGGCGGGTTTTACGGTGGTAAAAGCCGAAGAGATTGCGGCGGATAAACCGCTCGATAAAGTTCTCAAGCAAGACCCGAACGGAGAAGCCGAACCGAATTCAAAGATTACATTAACAATCCCGGCGGCGACAACCGTTCCCGATTTGCAGGGAATGTGTGCGGGGCGCGCCATTGATGAGCTTTTAAATAGACAACTAGTGCCGGGAGTAATTTCCGGTAATAAGGAAAAGATCATAAACTGCGAAGGACAAGTTTTTACGACTAACCCTCCGGCAAACCAACTGATTGCCAAAGGCGCTTCGGTTAGCTTGAACGTTGTATGCTATCCGTATGTTGATTCCTGCAGCAACTTTATGGCTTCGGAAATCCTTAATAGCGATAAACCTGTTCTTCGTGATCCTCCAAATAAAAACCTTTTTAATTTTAATAATAGCAACAAATAGCTTATTATTCGTGATCACCGGTCTCGGACGGAGTAACCGGAAAATTGAAAGAAAATGGAAGGGAACATCCGCTCCATAAAAATTTCTTAAAACAGTTAATATGGACTCAAAGAAAATCGTCATCATCGTTTTGATTTTAATAATCGCAGCTTTTGTAGTCTTCGTGACTTGGGGAAGTTTGAGCGGAGAACAGCCGAAACGGGGTGATCGAAACGATGCAGGAAAATTTGTTAAAGAGAAAAAAACACCGCCCTGGGCTAAAGTCATCAAAAGCTTATTCGGCAGCTTGAGTAAAAAAATGGCTTTGCGGTGCGCCAAAGCCGCGCCCGATGGAGCAGATTACCAATGCGAGGAAATGCCCTTGAATGAGGAGATAAAAATTCCGGAGGAACCGGGAACTTCTTTTCGCACCGCGTCTTTTATTTTGGCTAAAGGCAAAGCGCGCATTGAGTATAATGACCGGACGGAAAAAGCTGATGATTTCGATTTGGACGAGCAGGAGTTCAATTTGCCTGATTTGGAGCTGGATGACCCCAATATCGGTTCGATTGTGGCGCTCGAAAAAGGCGGGAGCTTAAAGATTACCTGTCTCGAAAATAAGCCCTGTCAAGTCAAACTTCAATAAAATTATGCTTGAAGAAATGCGCAAACCGTTTTTTATCATCGCTCTGGCGTTAATGCTCTGCGTCGTGCTGGTTGAGGTCGGATCGCCGTGGTTTATGAGAGTTACGGACAAGAGCTTCGACCTGCCCGGTTATGGAATCCAATATCTGGTGTTTGTGGACGCTTTTCTGTTTTACGTCAGTTTACTTATCGGATTGGCTTTGATAATACCGGAACGAATTCAAGGCAGAGTGCAGGGATGTGCGACGCTGATTATATCCTTTTTCGGTTGTCTGGGAATTATCGCGTCTATTATCATCGCGTTTGTTTTTCTCCTTATTCTGGTCACGCTTCTGCTCTCGCCAATTTTCGGAACGGCAGCTTATCTGGCGATTTACGGGGATTTTGACCGCAGCGGAGCAAATATCACGCTGAGTTTGATAATGGCGCTGAAAATAGCGTTCGTCATTTTTCTAATTCTGGCGCACCAGCGTTTTCTGCAAAATAAAAGCCTCGTTTTGCTGACCCTGACCTCGCTCTTAGCTAACTTGATCATCAGCTTTCTGCATAATTTTGTGCCGGGCGTTTTGGTTAGTATAACCGACACCCTCGGCGCGATTATAGTGGCAATTTTGGCTTTAATATGGGCGATTGTATTTATCGTCGGCTCGATTATAGCGATTGTGAAAGCTATTCACTAAAAAATCTCGGCTAAAAGGTTTTTTTAACAATTAAGGAGGAAGATAAAAAGATGGATAAATACCGAAGTTTTATTGTCTGGGGCGCGGCAGCGGTTTTAATTCTTGCGGTTTTTCTCGGATTTGTTCTTGCCGGATGGACGGGCGAACCGGATAAATGTATAGATGAAAAGCCAACTACCTGTTATTGCGAAGACTTTAACCGGAAAGATGTTTTAAGCGGCGCTCCGGGTGTGCGCCAGCCCGTCAATACGTGGTTTAATCTTTATGCAATCGGAACGTCTTTTCTTGTCGCGCTGTTCGTCTATTTCGACCGCGAGAGATTTTCTTCCGGCGGAGCGCCGAATTTGATTCGTTCGACTTCTTTAGCAGCCGATTTATACGTCTTCGCGGTTCTCTTTCTCGGACTCGGCAGTATGTGGTTTCACGCTTCGCTGACGAAATGGGGCGGCATCCTGGACGGCGTTTCGATGTATGTTTATGCCGCGTTTCTTTTCTTTTACACCATTCGGCGCTTTTGGGATTCCGCAGTGTTTTTCTGGGTGGGCTATTTTACGGCAGTTATCTTGTTTACATTTCTTCACGCTGTCGGCGTGCCCTCGCTCATCAATATCATAATTTTAGTCGCGGCATATCTGGCAGCCGAAGTTTACATCTGGATACGCACCGGTAAAATCATGCAAGGCAAACCTGAAACCATCGTCCTTTGGGTCTTTGCCGCCCTTTCGATTCTGGCGGCAACTTTTTTCTGGGCGGTGTCGCAAACCGGGAATTTTATGTGCGATCCGAAAAGCTTCTTTCAACCCCACGGCTTGCTTTGGCATCCGTTAGCGGGCGTGATGGCTGTTTTGCTTTATTTTTACTGGCGGGCGGCTGATGATCCGGTTTAATAAAAGCGCTCGAGAGCCCATTGCGCAAGCTGTGGGAAAATGTAAAAAACAATTAAAAAGCCATTGAAAATGGCGGCATAACTAAATACGTCGCGGTTTTCGACCGCTTAAATTAAACGTGAAACTCAACCGACATCCGGCGATGCGGATTACAAATATGCCGCCGTCTTTGACGGCTTATCTCGAACTGACGTTAAATAAAAAAAGAGTTGAGATTTGCATCTCAACTCTTTTAGTTTTAACCGCTTGAGATTTCTAATTTAGAAATCATAGCGAAGCGCGAATTGCATCACTCTCGGCGAACCTTGCTGCGTAGTAAAGTTCGCCCAGTTTGCCGGCGGATTTCCCTTATCCGGCTGGTAACCCAATGAGAAATTAGCCAGTCCGGTTAATCTTGCCGTATTTGTTACATTGAAAACATCCCAGCGGAACGTAACCTTGTGGTTTTCGTTCCAAGGCATTTGGAAGGATTTCGCCAATCCCGCATCTAATACAATATAGTAAGGGAAGCGAAGAGCGTTCCGAGTTCCGGTTTCTCCGGGGAAAGGACTGCGAAAACTGTTGTAAGCCGCCTGCGGATTACTGAACAGATTCGGACGGTTGTTAGTTCCGGTAGTCATATTTTGACCGGTTTGAACTTGCTGCAAAAGAACGCCGCCGCTTTTCAAGTTCCAGTTTGTAACCCAGCCGGAATCATCAAAGAAGTTTCGGATCGGATACCCTGTGTTGTAACGGAACACGCTGCTAAGCTGCCATCCGCCCAAAAAGATATTGGCAAACTTATTCATATCGCTAAAGAATGGGCGATTTCTGCCAATCGGAATGTCCCAAAGGCTGTTGAAGTTGACAATATGCGTCAGGTCAAAATCCGAAACCGCATAGTTGTCTTCCTGCCGAAGGGGATTCAGAATAAATGCCGATCCGAACCCGGTGCTTGTTTGCAAACCTGAAGCATCATCCTTTGATAAGGAGTAGGTATAATTGAAATCCCAGGTTAATCCGCGCAGCCGCTGGCGAACTGAAATCGCCATAGCGTTGTAATCGGATTTGGCAATCGTTCCGAAAGAGGACAAAGCTCCATACTGACTTTGATAGAAAAGCCGTTTGCCGCTGGCGCTGTCTAAAACGTCCTGCATCCAGGTCCAGTCGGTCGTCTGTCCTAATTGTCCCGGCAGGGCGTTCCAAACGATAAGCGTCCATCCCGGACCGTATATATTCTCGAAAAACGGTAGCGGCTGAATTTGAGCCGCAGTTAATCCATCACGCCGGGCTTGTTCGAGAATAGTCGCCGCCTGGTAATAGGTTTGCCCTGAAACCGGATCTGTCAGGTTATTGGGCATCATCACATCACGAGTCGCCAGCAGATTTCTCGCCGCTCGTCCGATGTAATTTATGTCAACTACCGTTTTAAACGGAAGTTCCCGCGTATAACCGATATTCCAGGAATAATTGATTGGCGAGACCAGATTTGTATCCAGCGAATGCTCAATTCTTCTGGCATTATTAGCAGGCTGTTGTTGCGGAAAAGTAAGAGTTGAGGGACCAGCAACGCCCGCCAAATTTCTGATTGACATATTCAGCCCGGTAATAAGCGGAGCGGGATTAGTGGTTATGTTGTATGAATTAGCAGGAGTAGTCCGAGTTGTCGAAAACCCGAGCGTGTTGTTCGCGTCAAAAGTAACCGCCAACTGCTGTCCGAAATAGTCGTTAGTAATAGCAAAACCGGCACGGAAAACCGATTCGCGCTCTCTGCCGAATACATTCCCCAGCCAGCTATCCTGGAAATTGGGCTGCCAGGCTACGGCAATACGCGGCTGGAAGTTGTTTTTATCCAGTTTATAAAACCCTGGGCGACCATTTTTCGGTCCGGCTAAGTCTATAATTAATGGCTCGTTGTAATTCTGTCCTCGAGCGGATGCCTCAACACGTCGCTGGAAATACTCCTGAAGCGGAATATTCGGCGCGGCTTGATAGCCCTGCGTTTCATAAACCGGCATACTCAATCCGTAGCGAAGACCTAGCGTTAAAGTTAAGTTGGGTCTTACCCTCCAACTATCCTGAGCGTAAAAATCATATTCTTCCGTCGCCCACTCGCGGACAATAGGTTCACCCGCAGGCAGCGGCTGACCGTTAATCCCGAAGTTATAATTGGCTGAGTACTGCGATAAGCGACCTAAAACCGCTGTCATTGCGGTTTGAGCCGAACGAGTCCAGCCCGATCCGACGCTGCGAGTCGGGTCTCCGGTTGTCGCTCGCAAATACTCATTCAAAGGAGTCAAAAGCACACCGCCCGAACCTTGATAGAAACCGAAATTAGCGACGGCACTATCAAAAGCCGAGGCAAGGCTGCTTCTCTTATTCCGAATAATACGAATATTCGTTCCGAATTGAAGGCTGTGATTTCCTTTTATCCAGTTAAAATCATTCGTAAAATTATGCGTCGGATTTACGCGGGCAAAAGTTCGATTAAAGTTAAACGGACTGAATACATCACGGAAAGAAATAGCATGTAAATCCGAATCACCCTGATCGCTAAAGGCAAGACGCGTCAATCCATAGCTGAGCCTGTTGGTCATATTGCTTCTCACCAGCCAAGTATGCGTGAGCGCAATTCCTAAAGGATGGCTCCAGGTATTCGGTGCCGGAGTATCAGGAAAAGCCTGCACCCTTGTTATTGGCGTAAGCAAATCCTGTATATAATTTCCCCGCAGAGAAATTTGATGTTTTTGGTCTTCAGTCACGATCCAGTCAAAACGCGCAGTATGACCATTCTGTTCAACTGGAGCCGGAGCGTTAAAGCGAAAGCCTCCGGTATTTAATCCATCCCCTACGGTTGTATCATTAGCGGTATATCTGCTGGCAGCAGACGCCAAAATCGCCAGTGCCGCAGGATTTACGTCCACTACCTGATTTCCGCCGCTGGTTAAGGCATTGATTTGAGCGGCAGTTAAGGTGACGAGATTATTCTGATTATCACGAAACCGAATGGTTCCCTGCGCTAGGCTCGGCAGAGGAACTGTCCGAACCACAGAAACCTGTTTAGCTTCTCTCATTCCTTCATAGTTATAGAAGAAAAAGAAACGGTCCTTGACAATCGGTCCGGCGAGTCTGCCGCCGAAAAGATTACGAATCAGTTTCGGACGAGGAATCCCAGACAAGTTGTTAAAGAAATCATTAGCGGTCGTCACAGTATTGCGGTGATACTCGTATAAAGCGCCTCTAAAATCATTAGTTCCGCTTTTGGTAATCAACGAAATCTGCGCTCCGGCTGAACGTCCTTTACTCGCGTCGGGATTTGAAGTGGTTACACGAAATTCATCAACCGAGTCCGGATTGACGCGCAAAACCGGCGTAAAAGCAGAGCCTGTTTGCTGTTCGTTAACGTCAACGCCGTCAAGCGTGATATTCGCTTGATCGGAGCGTCCGCCGGCTACCGAACCGTCGGGCGTAACAGCCGCCTGCAAGCTCAAAAGATTTGCCACATTACGTCCCTGCAAAGGAAGCTGCTCGATTTGCTGGGAAGTAAAGTGGTTTCCTACGCTCGCATCCTGCGTGTTAATAATATTTTCGACACCGGTGGCATTTACCGTGACGGTTTCCGTTACTTGTCCGACTTCAAGCTGCACGCTGATGTCGGCTGTACTATCAACCGCCGCTTGAAATGCGGAAACACTCGCCTTTTTAAAGCCGGTGGCTTCCACTTCAATCCGGTAACTGCCGGGCTGAACTGAAGTAAACGTATAAACCCCGCTTTCATTGGTAATTGCTTCGCGGCGATTGTTTCGGTCACCGATTAAAGTAACCTTCGCCCCCGGAATCCTGTTTCCTTGAGGGTCTCCCACAGCCCCCGTTACAACAGCTGTTCCGGCTTGCGAAAAAGCGTTAAAACAAAAGACTAAAGAGAAAGCCAATATAGCTATGGATTTCTTCAGAAAACTGTTTTGTTTAGTTCTATGCATCATGTCATTCTCCTTGTAAATTTAATTAAGAAAACGTTATACCCGCTTGTTCTTTGGAGAATATAGCTACAAGTTTTCACTTAAACAATTAATAACTACTTATAGGCTTTGTAGCTTTAATTTAGAGGAAACACAATTTTTTTAAGCAAACATTATTCCTTAGAAAGAAATAGCAAGAATCACTTATTAAACTATTGAGAAAATAAAAGTTATTAATTCTCATTAATCGAGGATGACTGATTTATAATTCAAAATTTTGGATTTTATACAATTTATAGGTAAGAATGTTACAGTTCCCGCTCTAATTTGTCAAAAATTACTTTCGCGGCGGTTGCGCCCATTCCGACGGCGCTGCTGACGGTCGGCGCCAGAGGGTTGGCAATATCGCCGACGGCGAATATATTTTCAACGCTCGTTTCACAATTGCCGTTGACCTCGATATAGCCGTTTTTATCCAGTTTCAAATC
>DATHTS010000533.1:0-3111 GCA_035462935.1 Pyrinomonadaceae bacterium | reverse complement strand
AACAATTCTTTCCTCGCTCCCGTCGGTGCGGCATACGACTAAATGATTGCCCTTAATCTCCGGGTTGTGGCGGAGAAAAGCGAGCCATTCGCCGTCGGGTGAAAGCGTAAAATTATGATTGACGTTAGTAACGATTTTGCGGGCGGAGCCGCCGAAAATCGGCGTTTGATAGACGGTAGTTTCCTGCCCGCCGTCTCTTGCGCCGTAAAACAAAAAATTTCCGTCGCGTGAAAATTCGGGCGACCTGATTTCATAATCCTTTGGCGGAACGATTTGCGTAACGCTGCCGGTTGCCAGATTTTGCAGCAGGATACTGAATTTACCTTTTTCGTTCAAAACGTAGGCGATTTGCTGCTTATCAGGGGATATTGCCGGATAAAAGGCGTTGCCTGATTCGGTTAGCCGCTCGAATTTCAGTTTGGCGGGTTCAAAATTAAAAGCGAGACCGGTTGACTGCCGTTTGAAACTGTCCTTCTGCCCAAACCAAAAAGCAATACTGAGTGATAAAAAAGCCAGAATTCCGATTGCCAAAAATGAAACAGATTTATAAAAAGGTTTTCTTTTCCCCGCAATAATTTGTTTCGGTTGAGCCAGCCCGATTTCCTTCTCAAAGACTAAGGTTTTAGCAATTTTCTTGACGGCTTCCGTGAGTTCTTGTGTGGAAACGAAACCTTCAGCTGTTATGCGGGTTTGCTTGCTGTGGCTGACCTGAATTACTTCCTCGGTTTCGACCGGGCGAACTTCCGCGACAAAACGATAACCGCGACGCGGCAGAGTTTCGATAAATTTCTTGCCGGATTCTTTCTCGCCCAAAACTTTTCGCAGAGTGAAGATATTTTGCGTCAAATTCCTTTCCTCGACAAAACTGTCAGCCCAAAGTTCTTCCATCAATTCGTCTTTGGTCATCAGCCGTCCGTGATTTTCCACCAGCAGGCAGAGCGTTTCTATCACCTTAGGCGCGAGAGGAATCATCTCGCCGTTGTGCCAGAGGGTGCGCTCGGAGAAGTTTATTTGAAAATCTTCAAACTCGTATATGTGGTTTTCTTTCAACAACATAACACCTGTTGATAAATAATTGATTTTTTATTGAGGGTTTATTGGTAGATTCCGAAATCTTCGCCCTGATAAATTTTCACTAACGCAAATTCGGAAATTTATTTAACAGGCATTTTACACAGATGTTCACAATGGCGCAATGGTTAAATTGGCGTTGGCTGTTTTCGCGGCGCAGGGAAAGAATCGAAATTTCGGTGGAAACCAAAGAATCCTGGGAGGTTCACTGGTTTAAGAAAAGCCGAGCCGAGCTTTGCCCGCTGTGCGAGGCTGAAACGATTTTTATTCCGTTTGATTTGGGAGCGCAGATTATTCAAACCGAGGTTGAGGAGATTGAAAATCTGGTAAGAAACGGGAAGGTTCATTTTCGTCAAACGGCTGAGATGGAAAAACTGATCTGCCTTTCATCGCTTAAAAAATCAATGGAAAAGAATTCGACACAAAATTTTTTGAAGGAAAAAGGAGAGAATTTATGAAATCGAAAATTTATTTTGCTCAATTTTTAATGATTATTTTATTGGCTGTCGGAATTTCAGTTCAGGCGCAAACCGACTCTAAATCGAAGAGTGTGAGAGCGACCGAACCGGGAAATAATCAAACTTTGCCGGGGAAAACGAGTGAAATAGACACGGCTGCGAGCCAAACCAACAGCGGAAATCCGAACGCGGGAAGCAACAATTACATTCAAAATCAAAATTCGTTTCCCCAAAATGCGGATTTCTATATTGACGGCACGGGCAAGGCGAATATTTTCGATGCCGCGACGCAATACAACATCGGCGGAAATCGTGTGCTCGCAACTCCTTCAGGAACGCAAAATACCTTCACGGGAATTTTTGCGGGCGCGATAAATACAACCGGGAATTTTAATTCGTTCTACGGCTATCTGGCGGGCAGATTGAATACAATCGGCGGCGGGAATGCGTTTTTCGGAACTGAGGCGGGCAGATCTAATACGGAAGGAATTGCCAACGCCTTTTTCGGACGTTCTGCCGGTATCTCCAACACCACAGGAAACGGCAACGCATTTTTTGGCGTTTCGTCGGGATACTACACTACGACGGGATTCGGAAATACATTTTTAGGACCCACTGCCGGTTTCTCCAATATCACCGGAAATTTGAATACGCTTATCGGTTCGCAAGCTGACGTAGGCGCGGATAATCTGATTTTTGCCACCGCTATCGGGGCGCAAGCTGTTGTTTCGACCAGCAACACTATCGCGCTCGGACGCCCAAACGGGGCGGATAAAGTAGTTATTCCCGGATTAGGAACGGGAGGAGACACGGCACTGTGCTGGAACGCAAGCATGCAGATTTCAACCTGCGCGTCAAGTTTGCGATTTAAAACCAACGTAAAACCTTTTAGTTCAGGACTGGAATTAGTCAAACGCCTTCAACCGATAACCTTTTATTGGACTACAAATGAGAAAAAGGATTTGGGCTTAAGCGCAGAAGAAGTCGCCGAAATCGAGCCTTTGCTGGTTACTTACAACAAAGACGGCGTGGTCGAAGGCGTCAAATACGACCGCATCGGAGTTGTTTTGCTAAATGCCGTCAAACAGCAGCAGTCGCAAATCGAAGCTCAGGAAAAGCAGAATCTGGAATTAAGAACTCAAATCGAACAACAGCAAAAACAGATCGAAGAACAAAAGACTTTGATCGAAAATTTGCGGCAGCTTGTATGCTCGCAGAATCTGCAAGCCTCGATTTGCCAGCCGAAAGAAAACCGGCGAAATGAAAAATAATTACTTATTGCGGAGAAAAGGTAAAGGCTGCAAATCCAACAGTATTGCCGTTTTGAAAAATAATTTAATCGAAAGGAGTTACCAATGAGAAAAAATATTTCCAGAAATAAATTCGGTCAATTAAATGTAGCGGTAATGTTTATCGGAATCCTACTTGGCTTTTCTATATTTGCGGTTCAAGAAGTTCCGGCTCAGTTGGATAAATTGAAGAAAGCGGTCAAAAAGGTTGAAAATGAAATAAATAAGGAAGCCGCAAAACCTAAGACGGAAACGGGGAATAATCCGACTATTTCAGGAACGGAAAATAATTC
>DATHTS010000532.1:0-2707 GCA_035462935.1 Pyrinomonadaceae bacterium | reverse complement strand
CGGATGTCGTCAACCCAGACGATTGCATTCGGTTCGGTGATGACGGTGATTGTCCGAGCGGTTTGTGCTAATGCAGCATCAGCGGCGAAAAACAGACAGAGAACTACTGTTAAAATATAAAATCTAAAACGCATAACTTTTCCCTCTTGCCCTTTTGATGCATTTTTTTTTACCGAGTTGCTTTTTAACCTATCCGCGACCAATCGTCGGTTTTGTGAATAATACCGCCGGCATCATCTTCGTCAATTTTTCCTTCGGCAGCCGGTTCTCCGGCAAAAAATATCTTGATAAATGGCGGAGCAATTAAGGTAGTCGCAATTGCCATAAACAATACTGCCGCAAAGAAAGGCTGGCTGATTGCCGCCAGTCCGAGTCCGATTTGCGCGACGACGATTCCGACCTCGCCGCGCGGCACCATTCCGATTCCAACTTGCGCCGAGCGCCGCCAGCCCATTCCATACGCGCCTAATCCGCAGCCGATAAATTTTGTTAGAACTGCGATAATCGTAATTACGACTGCCAGAATAAGCACGGAAGCGTCGGTGAAGACCTTTAAATCAAGCTGCATTCCGATATTAACGAGGAAAAACGGCACGAGAAATTCCATTACGCCGTTGGTGAGCTTGTGCATATTGTGATTTTTTTCGGTGGCTTCCGCCAGCGCCATACCAGCCAGAAATGCGCCGATAATCGCTGCCACACCGATAAAAGTCGCGGCAAACGAAAGCCCTAAACACAAGATTAAACCAAGATTAAAAAACGGTTTGCTTACGCGCAGGCTTTCAATTTTCGCCGTCAGACGCGTCATTAATCGCGCGCCTACTAAGACAACAAATAAGGTAAAGAAAATCGCCAACCCCGCAGTTTTGGCTAACACGTAATAATCAACACTTCCTTTGCTAAAGCTGGAAACAACCGACAAAATAAGCAAGCCGAGGATATCGTCAATAACCGCCGCGCCGAGAATTATTCGCGCGGTCGGAGCGTCAAGCAGTCCCATTGAACCCAAAACCCGCGCTGTGATACCAACGGATGTTGCCACGAGCGCCGCGCCGATAAACATCGCTTCGATAGTCGAGCCGCCCCACAAAACCGTTATGAAATAACCGGCTATAAACGGCAAAACCACCCCTAAAACCGCAACTAAGAAAGCGCGCTTGCCGACCGCCAAAATCGCCTGCGGTTTAGTTTCCAAACCGACGTTGAAGAGCAGGAAAATAACGCCGATTTCGGCTAAAATCCCAACGAACTCGGTAGATGTGAAAGTCCTTAAATCAGGGAGGCTGCCTGTTTCATGTCCAATCACGACAAGAAACTGTGCCGGATTTACCCAACCCAAAACGCTCGGACCGATAATTATTCCGGCTAAAATTTCGCCGACAACGGCAGGTTGGCGAAGACGTTCAAAAATTTCCGCCATAATCTTGGCAGAAACCAAAATGATAAAAAGCGCCAGCAAAATTTCGGCATTTTCGACACTTGCAGCAAAAACAATCGGCATCAATTAATTTCCCTCGTTAGAAACAAATGTTTTTTTAATAATAGACGACCGAAATAATTTTCGGCAAAAATCGAAATTAAGTAATCCCAAAACTTGATTTTTTCATCGAAAAATTTATAATCAAGTGTTCGCGGCAGGGTAGCTCAACCGGTTAGAGCGCGGGATTCATAACCCCGAGGTTGGGAGTTCAAGTCTCCCCCCCGCCATTAATATTTTCAACAACTTACGGCAAGCCGCCCGCTTGCCGTTTTTGTTTCGTTACCAATACGTTACCAAAATCCGGATTTTTATCCTTTTCATCTAGATTTGCGACCGCTCTCCTTATGGCAGAATCGGTCGCATGCGTGTAACGCGCCGTCATCCGAATGTCCGAATGCCCAAGGATTTTAGCCAGCGTAAAAGCGTCCGCTCCCGCTTCCGCCATCCGGGTCGCCGCCGTATGCCTTAGATCGTGAAACCAGAAATCCTCGATCTTCGCCTTTTGAACCGCCTGCCGGAAACTCCACTTGATGTTATCGAGCCGCCCGCCGGTTCGCGGGCTGGGAAAAACAAATTCGCTTTTTCGCTTCAAAGAGCCGAGAAGCGATTTCAGAGTTTCGTTGATCGGCACAAAGCGTTTTTTGCCCGATTTGCTTTCCCGCACCTGAATCAGGTTCCGGTTAAAGTCAACATCAAACCATTTAAGGCTGAAGATCTCGCCGCGTCTCATTCCCGTATGAAGAGCGACGGTGACGATGTTTCTGACGAGTTCATTGTCGCCGATTGCCTCAAAAAGTCTGTCTTCCTCTTCGCGGGAAAGAACCCGCATCCTCTGATTGTTCAGCTTGAATTTCCGCACCCGAAAACACGGATTGGCATCCGCGAGTTCGGCGTCCATTGCCAGCGAAAATATCTTGGAAAGAACTCTCAAATGATTATTCACGGTAGCCAGACTGCGCTTCCCTCCATGCTTGGTCGGCGTTTTCAAAAATTCCTGCTTGAAAGCCTCGATGGCGGGCGGCGTAATTTGCCGCAAGTTTTTCCCTTTGAACTTTTCCACCAATACCCGGCAAATCAAAACATCCGACTAAACGACTCTGCACTGGAAGTGCAGAGGTTTCACTTGGACTGAAAGTCCGATAATACTATTCGAGGATGAACGAATCGTTGTCCTTATTTGATTTATGCCGATGATGTTCCAAATATTCTTGCACCATTTCATCCGTA
>DATHTS010000531.1:0-15865 GCA_035462935.1 Pyrinomonadaceae bacterium | reverse complement strand
CACGACTTCCATTCCCGAACCATAACAGACGGAACAGATTTCCTGTTCCGCCTGCGGCTCGGGGGCGGAGTAAAAATCGCGTTCGGGCGCATCCTCAGACGCATCCGGCACTACATAAAGCTGATGTATTTTCGCTTTTTCCTGCGGCATTTAAGAAATAAATTTTAGCGTTTACTACCCTTACTGACCTTGAATTGCGGAATTTTGCAAATAAAACTGCTGAAGCTATTTCGAGATTATAGCACCGATTGAAATGATTTCAAGTCTTTTTTTACAATTAAAAAGTCAATAAAAATCGGGGTTTGGTGAATTTGCAAAATAGGCGAAAATCGAAGTTGGTGAAAACACAGGACTTATAATTTACAGAAATTTCACATTCCGGTAAAAAATTTGTATCTTAAATTTTTCGTTTTAGCCTGTTATGGTATATTAAAAGTTCGTTATTGTAAGTATTTATGAGCCTTATACGCAGTTTGTTGATAAAACTCGGATTAGCGGATTTTAAAGTTGAACGCAGCCCGATTTCTATTTTTCTTCTCGACGACGACCGCCGCCGCCACCGATGGTTTAACAAAAGATTCGACGGCGACGAGATTGATATCGCCGAAACGGTCGCCGAAGCCAAAGAGCTTTTAAGCGAAAATTCTTATGACGCGATTTTTCTCGACCACGATTTGCTGCCCGAACATTATGAAGGCAAACTTGACGATGAAAACACGGGCTATGCCATCGCCTATTGGCTTTTTGAAAACAACGATTTAAATCGCGCCGCGACCATTATCGTTCACACGCGCAACGCCGACGGCGCAATCCGTATGGTTGAAAAACTGCGCGAATGCGGCAGAAATGTCGAATACGTGCCGTTTCCGATGCTGGATTTGAAAATTAAAAATTATTGGCAAAGGTAGATAAAGGCAAAAGGTAAAAGTAAAAAGGCAAAAGTAAAATCTTGATCATCCATTCACTTTTGCCTTTTACCTTTTTACTTTTTACTTTTTATACTTTTTACTTTTTACTTTTCAGATCATTAATCTCTTTTTGGTTTTTTTCAATCAAACGGCTAAGAGCGTTTTTCATTCCTTCATCCTTAGCCCTTTCCCGAGATTTGTTCAAAGCCATTGAGTAAGCTGTTTTCAGTGCCAATTCCTTGGAAGTTTTCACATCCGGCTCGACGCCGGTTCCTTCCCAATTGGTTTTAGTGATCGGGCTGATGGCGCGTCCGGTCGGGATAAATGCTCCGAAATGGTCTCCTAAACGAACCGTTCCGCCGGGATGCGCTCCGCCGCCAGTCGTTTCGCCGACAATCGTGGCGCGTTTTAAATTTTTCAAGTTATAGGAAAATTCTTCCGCCCCGGAAAACGTATAATTGCTGGTTAAAACGTAAACGTCTTTGTCGCCGAATTTCTTTGCCGCCTTTTCCGGTTTTGTCCAATACTCTTCCGTCTTGTCGCCTTTGCGCCAGTAGAGGCTGTTCAAATGAACCGGTTTGTCGCCGAAAAGATACGAGCTAATCAAAGCCACCATTTCAGGGCTGCCGCCGCCGTTTTGCCGCAAATCGAAAATCAGAGCATCCGTATTGGCAACAAAATTCATCGCCGCCGCGACTGTTTCCGCGCCGAGTTCAGGATCGGTAAAGCCGCGAAAATCAATGTAGCCGATGTTTCCCTGCAAAACTTCGATTTTAACAAAACCGTAATTGTTCAGTTTCAACATTAGCTTTTGCTGTTCTTTTTCTTCGGCGGTCGGCTCGCTGCGGGCTTGTCTGACCGGAATAACACGGTGAGAATAACGCACGCCCAAGTGTTTATCCTTGCTAACCGCCCGCAAATCTTCAGTCAATTTTTTGGCAAAATCGCGGGCGCTCGTAATATTGTCGTATTCGTTGTTTTTCATCCGATTGCGAATGTCGGCTTCCATTCTTTTCGCAACTTCGGGAAAAACGTAGGATTCATTCAAATCCTTCAAAAGGTTTTCGATGGTCTGCGATCTGGTCGCCGAATCAATCGCCATATCGGGCGGTAAGTTATTGCCCTCCTGAGCGATAATTACGATATTTCCAAAAATAAAAATTCCTATGGCAAGACTTGCCAAAACAAATAAAGACGCTGGTTTTTTCATAAAATTACTCCTTTTAATTAATTTAAATCTTTCTTACTCCCCTCAAAAGTAAATCCGCGATGCGAAGCGTTTTTTCCTCGATTTCTTCGCGCGCGCCGAGTTCCTGCGTGGTTAAGCTAAACGGAAGCAATGAGTTTGTCGCCGTCAGAAACGCTTTTGCAATTTCAAGCGAATCTCCGTCTTGAAATTCTCCTTTTTGCTGTCCTTCTTCGATAATTCGAGCGAAAATCTCGGATTCTTCCTTAAAATAATTCTCGCGCCGCGCCAGAAGGTTCGGGCGCAAATCCGCCAGCAAATCATTCAAACTCTGCGTGTAATGCTGAACGCTGTCAAAGCGAAACAACACCCGCGTTAAAAGCATCTGCCGCAGACGCTTTCCCGCCGAAATTTCCTTTCCGGCGATGATTTCCAACTGCTCTTTCAAACGCTCGACAATCCGGTCAACGTGAGAAAGCGCGATTTCCTCTTTGCTCGTAAAATGCAGGTAAACGCTTCCCTTACCGATGCCGACTTCCCGCGCCAAGTCGTCAATCGTCATTTTCTTGTAGCCTTTGTCCGCCAAAAGCCGGTCGGTCGCGTCAAGCAGGGCTTCCCTGACTTCTCTGGTTTGAACTCCGTTTCGCATAAAACTTATTTTTGACTAATATGAAAGATTAGTCAAATCAAATAACGAACGGGTGTTTAGATAAGTTTCACAAATTTTTGGACAATTTTTCCTAATTTTGGCTTTTTGGCTAAAATACTTAGAGCGGTATTAAGTAAAAGGTTAAGCGGTCAGAACCGTCTGCGGCAACGGGCGGTTGAACTTAGCTTTCTTGAATGTTTATCGTAAAGGCATTAGCTAATAAACTTAAACCATCCGCTGCCGCAGATGGTTCTGACCCGTTCTTTCTTTTCTGAAGCGTATAAATATGGAAAAAATTACGACAAACGAAAAAACGGTAAAAAACTACTCCGATCATATTTTACCGGGAAAACCTGAGAATTACACGACAACCTATCTTGTCCGGCACGGTCAAACCGAGTGGAATTTGCAGGACATTTTACAGGGACAGCTCGATTCGGCTTTGACCGAAAAAGGTTTGCAGCAGGCGCAAGAATTGGTCGGGAAATTCAAAGGCATTGAGTTTGCCGCCATTTTCTCGTCGGATTTACTGCGAGCGCGAAGAACTGCCGAAACTGTAGCGATAGAACGAAAACTGATGGTGAAAACTTCCGAGCTTTTGCGCGAGCGCAATTGGGGACGCTACGACGGCGTAAAGGCGCAGAAATTTCGTGAAGAATGCCGCGATTTGATTGAAAAGTTTAACGCGCTTTCGGGCGAAGAGCAGATGAAGTTCAAGTATTTTGAAGATATCGAAAGCTTTGAGGAAATTTTTACGCGCTACATCACGTTTCTTCGTGAAACGGCTGTTGCTTATCGCGGGAAAAATATACTTGTAATCAGCCATTCCGACGCCATCAATTCTCTTTTGCGGCATCTCGGAAAAATTCCGACGCGAATCGGAAATATGGCTTGGGTGAAGATTTTATCCGACGGCTCGAATATCGTTTTGGACGAAACTGATGGAATTATCTTTTGATCTATTTTATTTTTTTGAACAAAAAAGGAGAGTTTACATTTTCAACTCTCCTTTTTTTCTTATTTATCGCTTTTTTTGTTTTTCTCAAAAAAGCCTTCCCGCTCTTTTTCCTTCAAATCAGCTTCGACGGTTTCGCGGTCGCCTTCTGCTGTGTCGGGCGTGCTGCCCGGATCGCCCGCTTTGTTTAGCTCGTTACTTTCGTTTGACTGCGAATTTTCTCTCTCCTGCATCTTAAAAACCTCCCTGACCTTTCGCCATCGTGCCTTCTTCCATAAGCTGTTTCAGTCTCTGCAAATCCTCTTCGATTTGTTGTTCGGGTTCTTCGCCGAAAAGTTTTGCTACCATCGCGCCGAGTTTTCCGGCGGGCGGATCGTATTTTAAAACAACGCGAATTTCCGTTCCGCTTTCGACGGACGTGAAATGAACCGAACCGGCGTTTGAAACATCCGAGCCTTCCAGCGAACGCCACGCGATCATTTCATCCGGATGGTCGTTGATAATTTCCGCGTCCCATTCGACGGTTGTTCCCAAAGGCGCTTTCGCAACCCAATGCGATCTGCCGCCGTAGCTGGTTGTAACCGATTCGAGATGATTCATAAAACGCGGCAGATTTTCAAATTTCCGCCAGAAACTGTAAACTTCTTCGGGCGATTTGTTGATCGTTATCGTTTTTTCCACCTTGACGCCCGCGCCGCCTTTTACGCTCACATTCGGATTTGTTTCCTCTGCGGTGTTGATTCTCAACGCTTTGTAAACGTCGCAATGCCCGGTCAAACCGCGATACAAAAACATTCCGCCGACCGCAGCCGCAGCAAACCCCGTCCAGCCGCCGCGCGTTAAACCGTAAACCGCCAACGCTCCGCCGCCGACTGTCGAAGCAATGCGCTCCTTATCGTTCACGTTTGTGTTTTGCCCTTTGCTTTTCGTCGTTGAAAAATTTTGCGAATGACCTGTTTCGCTGTATTTGTCTTCAAAATTTATGATGTTTTCCTGTGATGTTTCCATTTTACCTCCTAAAAAAATTAAAAATATTTACCGTTATTTGCCAAACTATTTTTTGCAGTTCAGATAACAAGAGCAAGAACCGTGCCTCTAACGGAAAGTATTTTTCTCTTTGAAAACAGGGTTTTTACTTAATAAAAATTTAATTTAATTGAAGGAGGTGACGGATAAACATACAAATAATGCGAATTGATTCAAGACAAAAATCTTTTCTTCCAATTTTGATTACAACGGAAATAAAAAGGGCTGCCGTTAAAGCAGCCCGAATTATAAAATTTTAGAGATTAAAGACGAAATTGAATCGCTCAACTCAGTTCTTTAATCAAATAATCAGCACTGTTATTCGTTTTAGGAGTAAAACTCATAACATCATATTCGTTTACACGATTCCCAAAACGGGTTTCACGCAAAACGCTCTGACGGGAATCATTTGCGGGAGTTGAAGCCGCCGCAGATGAATCGCCCCACAAACTGCCGGTCAAAGCGTTGTAAGTATTATTGAACCAGTCTGCCAAAACTTCGCCGAAGGTTCGGCTTTCGGCTTCAGCGACAGTTTCAGATGTATATGTCGCCGCGCCGCCCCAAGCTTCAAGTTCGACAATTCGGCTGTATCTAAGCGCGTCCTTAACTACAACTCTGATTCTGCTTGTTGTTATCGGCGAAAACACTATCTTCTTCAATGCCTTGTCGTTATTAGTTATGCTTCCGTTTGGAACTGTTATCCAGCCAGAGCCGTTCCAATACTGAACATCGAAATTCGTGATGCCGTAAAGAGTGGCTACTGTATTTTCATTTGGATCAACCGGATTCCAATAATCATCCGTTACAGCATAAACATTTATCTGGTCAATGGTTTTGCTGCCGTTAAAATCAATTTGCAGCCAATCCGGGAAAACGTCCATTGAGGCATCTCTCCAACCGGCGCTGATTGCCCAATTTCTCGCGCCGTCATTAGCTAAACCGGCAGCATAAGCGCTCGATGAAACAGATGATGCCGAAGCGACAGCGCCGCTTGCTGACGATGCTACGTTTGTCCTTGTAGTCGGAGTCGGCGAAGGCGTCGGTGTTGCCGTCGGTGTCGGAGTAGCTGTCGGCGTTGGTGTTGCTGTCGGAGTTGGCGTAGGCGTAGGGGTTGAAACCACAACGGACTGCACAGTAAAAGTGTTGCTGGTAGCAACGCTTGAGAAAGTGCCGTTCAACTGATAACGGAATTCGTATTGACCGACCTGACTTGGAGCAGCCAAAGTGAAACTGCCGGATGTCGCTCCGTTTGTAAACTGCCACCAGCCGTAATTGTAAATCGAAGTGCCGGGTACGTAAAGCCCTATCCAATCGTAATACGGTGATCCGGCGGGCGCTGACCAGCTAACTGTTACGGGGCTGCCGGGAGAAACAACAGTCGGGCTGACGACCAGCGTGTAAGTATTGCTGGTGACTCCGGCTTGCTGCACGGTAAAGCTCTGTCCGGCAATTGAAAGAGTTGCAGAACGAGAATTGCTGGTCGTGTTTTGCGCGACGGAATAACTTACCGAGCCGCTTCCGCTGCCGTTAAACCCTGACGTTATCGTTACAAAGCCTTGATTGCTACTGCTTGACCAAGCGCAGCCGCTTTGCGTCGTAACATTTACGCTGCTTGTTCCTCCTGCCGCGCTGAAGCTCTGGCTTGAAGGCGTAATCGAATACGAGCAAGATGGCGGCGGAGTCGGTGTAATGGTCGGCGGCGGAGTTGGTGTAACGGTCGGAGTCGGTGTTGGTGTCGGATTGCTCCCGGCATTGAATTCAACTCTGACATCCAAACTTTCGGGGCTTGTTCCTCCTTTGCCTAAAACGGTAATTCTTATCTTGCTCGCGCTGTCGTAAAAACTCTGACCGATCATAAGCGGCGAGTCATACACGCTGGTAGTAGTCGGAACCATGTCCAAAAGCTGCGTTTCACGATAATTCTGGCTGCTGTAATCCCAGCGAATCAAAGCTCCGTCCAAAGCATTACCGGAAAACGTCTGTCTAAATTCGATCCAGTAATTTTTTGTAGAATCCTTATTAATTTTTAAGGTGCGAATTCCACCTTGCGATGTTGAATCCTGCGCGAAAACTCGATACGTGCCGTTGGCAGTTATTGTCTGCACGTTTGCATCGGTCAGCCAATCCAGCAGCCGTTTGTAGCGAGTGTTGAAATGGGAATTCGAGCCTTGATTGTAACAAGCGCCCATAAAGTCGTAGCAATCGCCGTATTCGACATTACCGCCCGAACCGATTGGAGTTCCGTCGTTTGTGCGCCAGAGATTAGCGTGGAGAAGCCCGTAATTATGACCTATTTCGTGAGCGACGACCGAAAGCTGCCAGGCTCCGTTGATCAAAGCGCCTTTACCGCCGACCGCTGCCAATCCCGCCCAACCGATGGCTTGGGTGTAAGGGAAGAAAACTATATCCAAATTGAAATTATCAGTGTTAAATCCGGCGGCGCGCGCGGCATTTCGCGCGTCGTTAAGCATACCGTTATAATTACCGCTGTAAGCGTAATAAGAAAGTGTCTGCGGCAAGCGCACGATTGGCGTGACGGTCGCTTTTATTGAAGTTTTATTGTAAGAGTTAGTTACGTAAAACTGGTTTACCGAATTGTCTATTAAGCTCTGCCCCGTATTGGTATCTATACTTCCGGGAGCGTCTGAAAAATCGGCGCGGATAACCAGAATTGTTTTCGCTCCTTCTGTCCACGTCGAAGCTACTTCATCCGTTGCCAAATTTTTACCCGGTCTCACAGGTCCGATTTTCGATTCCCATTCGACTTGTTTTTGAACAAAATTTTCCAATTCCGTTTGACCGGAGAATTTAACAACTTTTCCGCCGACTTCCGCCGAAACTTCATCCGTGCCCGCAGCCGGTTTATCGCCGACGCCCTTCGCGCTAATTTTTCGCACCGGGCTTTCGTCAACAATCATCGTGTCGTCAATGACGATTCCTTGCAGCGGAATGTTGTATTTGGTCGTCATCTCCTGCCGTCTGCCGTAAACGACGGCATTGTATTTGGCATCGCCGATAACAACTTCGCGGATCGTGCGCGAACCGGTCATCGCTCCGGTCGAAGGATCCATTTCATCCAGAACGTAAACGAGAAAATCTCCATACGCGCTGATTCGTTTTTCCGAGTGATCTTTAATAAATTGGGGAAGCCGTTTGAAAGTTTCTGCGGGGATTGCTTTTTCGAGAGCCGCTTGAGGGTCGAGTTGAGCCAACTCTATAAGAACCTGTTTTCGCTGAGCCGCGAGATTTTCTCCCGATTGTTCGTGCTCGCCTCTATCAGCAAAATTTCCGTTGGAATTATTCTTCATCCAACCTTCAAACTCACCAAACACAGGCGAATTCGCAAGTTCCCTAGCCTTTTCGTTATCCTGCGGGTCTTGCGGCGAAAGGTGCGCATGTATTTCCCGGTTAGGCGTTTGAACATTTTGCGGCGAGGAATTTTCATTTCCGCCGAAAATAAACGAAAGGAATCCGTTGCCGAACAGTGAACCGAAACTGTTTTTAACTACTTGCGAATAACTGTTTCCTGAATCTGCATTATGAGCCGAAACAGCATTATTCTGCGCCAAACCGGCGCCAACAAGTAAGATAAGCGCAAAAATACTCAAAAATATCGAACTGCGGTATTTCATTATCATTCTCCAAAAATCAGCGTTTTTTTTAACTTTTATTTAATTTAGGGTTGGGTAAACCAAAAATTTTGAGTAAGGGTGTAACTCAAAAAGATGAAAAATTTCCTGTTTTTTATTTATTGAATCAAGAAAAGTCATCAAGGCTAACCCGCAGACGCCGAGTTAGCCAATGAATGAAAGGATACCAGAATCAATTAGCAAACGCAAGGAGATTTTACTTTTTTAAACAGTGTTATAAACACAGGACTTAAATATAATTTGGTCGGCGCATTGATGATAATTTTTTTGATAAAGCTGCCAAAAATTATAATCGAGCAGTTTAACCAAACAGTCTTTCTCAAATCAATCCGTTTACGAGAAAATCTAAAAACGAAGAAGATTATTTATAACAAGCTGAAAACAACATAGCGGACGCGCCTTATACCAGCGAGACAACGAGCCTATTAATAAATCAAAACGCAAAATTTCCTTGCTCATACTTTCAAACCGTTTTTTACAGCAATTATATTTTTCAGTAAAATTTGTAAATTGAAGATGGCTGAAATTAATTCAAAGAACGAATTCGACCAACACGATCTTTTCCATGTTGTCGCCGACAAAGACAATCCGCTGCCGCGCTCCGTCCTGCGCCGGGAATCTTTCGAACTGCTCGACGGCGAATGGCGATTTACTCTCGACACAGATAATCGCGGACTTAACGAGAGGTGGTATATAAATCACGACTTTACGACAACAGCCTCTTTTCCCGGCTCGATCGAATCTTATTTCGACGCCGCCAAAGAAGAATCGTCTTTATACGTTCACAGCGACGAAGCTATCGCGTGGTATGAACGCGATTTCACCATTCCCGAAGAGTGGGACAAACCGAACAAACTTATACAATTGACTTTTGGCGCCTGCGGTTATGAAACGCGGGTTTGGCTCAACGGTTCTCCGCTTAAGACAATCGAGGGCGAAGAAGTGCATTACGGCGAATACACTTCATTTTCTTATGAACTGCCGCAGGAGCTTCTAAAACCGGTTAATCGTTTGACGATTCGCGTTACGGATACAATAGACGCCGATATTCCGCGCGGCAAGCAGGCTTCGCGCGTTTATAAACAGGGCGGAATCTGGTATCAGACAATTTCCGGCGCGGTGCGAAGCGTTTGGATCGAACCGGTCGGGCGTAATCGCCTGCGTTCGCGGCTCGGAGTAGAAAGCAGCTTGCGCGACCGTCTGGTGGAATTCGATTTTACAACGCGAATCCACGACGCCGGTCTTTACCGTCTGCGTCTGACGGTTACGCCGCACAAAAATCAAAACAACAGCAGTAACGGGCATTTTCCTGTGACGGCGGAATTTGATCTGTCGCTCGAAGTCGGCGAGGATGTCCAGCGTATCCCGCTCGAAATGCCGCACGCTGAATTTTGGTCGCCGAACGCGCCGAATCTTTATCATTTGTGGGCGGAGCTCGTCGCGCCTAACGGGAGCGTAACGGGTATTGAAACTCATTTCGGCTTGCGGAAGATACGCGCCCGAGGTCGGCGGGTGTATTTGAATAATGAACCGCTTTATCTCGACGGCATTCTTTACCAGCCCGGGGTTTCGACATTTGAGGAAATGCGGCGGCATCTCTATGCAATCAAGCGCTTGGGCTGTAATCTGGCGCGAGTCCATATAGCCGGAATTGACCCGCGCATTTACGATATTGCCGACGAAATCGGACTGATGCTCTGGGTTGAAATTCCCTCGCCGCACAACTCGAGCCAAGCCAGCCGCGACAATCACTGGGCGGAATTGCAGCGAATGCTCGTTTTTATCGCCTCGCACCCGTCAATCGTGATTTTCAGCTTGTATAATGAGGATTGGGGCGCGGAAGACATTACGACAAACGCCAGAACGCGCCGGTATATTTCCAACACTTTTGATTACCTGCGGCTGAATTACCCGGAACTGCTGGTAGTTGATAACGACGGCTGGAATCACGTTTCACAGCGCGGCAAGCTCAGCTCGCATCTTTTGACCGCGCACGTTTATACGCCTGACGAAGCGATGTGGGCTTCTTCGCTAGACCGCCTCGTCGGCGGCGAAACCCACGGCGTGACGGCTCAGCCTTTAATAGTCGGCGACCCGTATTTTTATCGCGGGCAAGCGCCTTTGATTATCAGCGAATGGGGCGGATTCGGTTTTGCGGATTACGGCGGACCGGGCGGAGAAGAAGAAAAGGCTCATCGCATCCGCGTCTTCAAACGCGAAATGCGCCGACGCCCAATCGCGGGCGATATTTACACGCAGGCGATTAGTATTGAAGAAGAAGTGAACGGGATTATTGACGCGCAAAGCGGGGAACTGCTTGTGCCGCCCGGTTTGCTCGATTCGCATTCGCTGGTTGACGAGTAACTTGCTTAATTCACGTGATTCAGTTCCCAGCGTTCCGCGTGTTCCGTGGATTCGTCAGGCGCAAGTTTTGTAAGCGGCGCGAGCGATTCCACTTCGATAAAAGAACCCGCCGTATAAAGCTCGGTATTAGAATTCAAATCCGGGTAAACCGCATTTTCCTGAAATTCGAAATGCTTGGTAAATTCCAAATTACCGACCCGGTATTTTGCCCAGCCCTGCTTATTCAGAATACCGATTTTCTGCGGTTCTGTTTTATCTTCATCAACCCGCAAGTGTATAAATTCCCGGTTGAACGACCAGCGCGAATCGCTTAAATCCGTATAAGACCACAATGTTAAATTTCGCACCGGAAGCAGAGTTTCGCCGCTATAAGGCGCAAAAGGCTCATTCGGAATCAGCACCTCGCCGCCTCCGCGCAGAATCGTCAACGCCCAAGCCGCAATTTCTATCGTTTCCGTCCCGACATTTGTGATTTTATGGTTTATTGAAACGCCATTGCCGTTTTCATCCAGAGTTACGGTTATTTCTTTTTGCGTTTTTGTTACCGGTTCGACCGCTTGAATCAAACGAATCGAGTTTTTCCGCTCATCGAGAGAATATTCGACCGGCGCATTGTCCGGCGCGTAAGAATTCGGCATATTTTCCGGCGCGATCCACAGGCGATGTCCGCCGTAAGGCTTCCATTCGCCAAGCGCCGTTTCAACCTTCGCATCTCCATGCCAGCCTAAAATGTTTTCTCCGCCGACAAACGAATAAACGATGATCCGCGGTCCGACATCGGTCGTTACAACGACTTCGATTTCGCCGTTGGTTAAGCGAATACAGTTCGGTAAATTTTTATAAAGTAAAAACAAAATTGAAAATTAAGATTATTTTACATCATTATATTTCCGATGTAATTTCGCTCGCCCCGCCGCTTGCCTCCGAAATCAAAATCGTCGGCTCGATGTTTGTTTGCTGATAATACTCGCTCGAAATTTTTTCGATAGCTTCATCTAAGCCGTCTCGTTCAATTAAATTCACGGTCGAACCGCCAAAACCGCCGCCCGTCATTCTCGCGCCCAAAACGCCTTCGCATTTAGAGGCAATTTCAACTAATAAATCCAACTCTTCGCTGCTGACTTCATAATCATCTCGAAGACTTGAATGCGAAAGCCACATCAAACGCCCAAACTCTTCTAAATCGTTTTGCTTTAAAGCCTGCGCCGCCTTCAATGTTCGTTCATTTTCCGTCACGACGTGGCGACAGCGGCGACGAATAGTTTCCGGCAATTTGTCAGCGTATTTTTCAAAATCTTCAACGCTGACATCTCTTAGCTGCGAAATATCAGGCAAAAATTCTTTGAGAATCTCAACGCCCTTTTCACATTCAGCGCGGCGTGTGTTGTATTCGCTCGTTGCTAAATCGTGTTCGACCTTCGTGTCGCAAATAACAATCGCCACATCTTTTGTATCAAGCGGCACGTTTTCAAATTCGAGACTCCGGCAATCTAAAAGCAGCGCGTGTCCGGCTTTGGCATTGGCGGAAACGAATTGATCCATAATCCCGACCTTCGCGCCGACAAATTCGTGTTCGGTTTGCTGCCCGACTAGCGCGAGCGCCGTCCGGTCAATCGAATGCCCCGAAATTTCAGACAAAGCCAAACCGACAGCCGTTTCCAGCGCGGCTGATGACGAAAGCCCCGCGCCGCCGGGAACATCCGACCAGATCAACAAATCCGCGCCCGTTAATCTAAAGCCTTTCCTTTCCAAAATCCGCGCGACGCCTTCGATAAAATTTAGCCAGAATCCTTTTTTGCGTTCCTTTTCAACATCCAAATCAAACCCGGCTGTTTCTTCAAAATTGAACGAATGAACGCGGATTTTCCGGTCTTCTCTCGCGGCAATTGCCACGCCGACTTCCCTGTCAATCGCCATCGGCAGAACAAAACCGCCGTTGTAATCGGTATGCTCGCCGATAAGATTCACCCTGCCCGGAGCGCGAAAAAGACGCGGCTCACGATTATAAAACTGTTGAAATTTTCGGGTTAAATCTCGTCCGTCAATCATCTGAAACGCAAGCTACTCGGTCGCTTTCCACTCGACATTCTCAATCTTCTCGCGCAGTTCCGCAGCCTTTTCTTCAGCCAGCGTATCGTTTATAAACATTCCCGCGCCGGATTCGCTGCCCGCCAGAAATTTTAATTTCGTCGCCGTGCGCATCGGCGGATAAAATTCGATGTGAAAATGATAAAAATCGTAATTTTCACCGTCCGAAGGTCTCTGGTGAAGAACCATCATATATGGAAACGAAACGTTGAAGAGTTTGTCGAAGGCAGCCAGAACCTGTTTTAAAATCTCGGCTAAATCCTTTTGTTCTTTGCCGCCAAGACCGGTTAAATCCTGCAAATGACGCTTTGAAGCGATATGCAGTTCATACGGATACCGCGCGAAAAACGGAACGTAAGCGACGAAAAAATCATTTTCCGCAACAACGCGCCTTCCGTCATTTTTTTCTTCCGCGACTATATCGCAAAGCAAACAGCTTCCCTTTTCTTGATAGTGATTAAGCGATTGCGCCAATTCTTTTTCGACCCTCGGCGGAACGAACGGATAAGCGTAAATCTGCCCGTGCGGATGATGCAGCGTAACGCCGATTGCCTCGCCTTTATTTTCAAAAATAAAAACGTATTTGACGAACTCCAGCGCGGAAAGCTCTCGAAATCTGTCCGTCCAAACCTGCACGAGTTTATAAATCCGCTCGACCGGCTCGTCCGCCAAAGTCGAATTATGATTCGGCGTGTAAACGACGACTTCGCACTCGCCTTGCCCGGGGCGAACGGGATAAAGCTCCGTTCCTTCCACTGCCGGTTCGGGCGGAACGGGCGCAAGAGAAGGAAAGCGGTTTTCAAAAACCACAATATCGTAGGTCGGTTCCGGGATTTCGGTCGGAAAGCCGCCCGGCGCGGTCGGACAAAGCGGACAAAAATCAGCGGGCGGCAAAAACGTTCTGTCTTGCCGGTGCGTGGCGGTCGCTACCCATTCGCCCATCAAAGGATTCCAGCGCAGTTCAGACATCTTCCCCTTTCTCGTTCTCCCGCCGGTTTGCCGGCATCCCTTCGGAATCTTCCCCGAAAGTGTAATAAATTATATAACGCCGCCCGTCCGCCATCAGCTCGCGCCGTTTGCGCATTTCATAAACGCCCTGCTCATTTTTTCCCGCTTGCTCGTCTTTCATTGGTCCGATAGATTTCCAGTTTACCAATTTTCGCGGCTATTCCTAATTCGGTTTGTGTAAATTTTTCAAACGGTAATTTCTAAACTATTTCAGGGTTAAAATTATCTCCTGCTCGTATAATTTTGATGAAAAATTGTCTCTGATTTCGATTTTCGCCGCATTGGAAGCCGAATCGAGCAAGCTCTTTACGTTTCCGGTAAAAAAATCATCAGCGGCATTTTTCTCGGCGAGTTCGGCGAAAATACGGTCGTAGGCGTTTTCTCTTTGTTGGAGATTAATGACCGTCAATCCCGAAAAAGAAACATTAAAATCAGCGGGTTTCTCAGGATTTCGAGCCGTGATAATTTCCCGCAGATATTCGGCATTATTCGTCAAAATCAATACATTGCCGCGAATCACATAACTCGCCTGCCAACCGAGCATCGGCAATCGAAGCTCACGCCGGGAGAAATCATTTTCGCGTCTCGTTTCCCAGTTTAATTTCACGCCCGGCGCGGAAATCATCGTTTGTTCGGAAAATTTTTTGGCTATCGCCGCTTCAAACGATTCGCGGTTGAAACCGGCGGGCGAAGCTAAATGAAAAATCGCCGCTCGCCGGAATTCAACAAACATCGGCGCGGGCAAGATTTTCGGCGCGGTAAAAGTAAGAACCGCCTGCGGCTTTGCCGATTGAAAAAATTGCGAAAAATCGGTGTCTGTCTCATTTTTCTCAAAAGTTTCCTCATCTTCGATGTCGTCAATTGACTCGTCGAAATTTTCGCCCAGATAAGGATAGCTTCCCGGCTCATAATAATCTTCATCGTAAGAAAAATAATAATGTCGCCGCTCGTTTTTCTTTGCGGAAATTTGTCGCTCAAAAAGCGTTTCCCGAATCGCTTTATCAATCGTTTTAACGTCCGCCGACTGCAAACGGTAAAACGGCGCATCTTCCGGCAAGAATGAAAGTGTCTCATTCGCCTGCGAAGATTTTATCTGCGAGACATTAACCGTTTCGTTGAGCAAAAACCTACGTCTTTCGATAAGTTTTCCTTCCCGCATCTCGAAATCGAATATTCCGGCGCGAATGTTTTTTAAATCTTCAACCTCCGACATCAGCCAATAGCGTTTGAAATAATAGTCATGGTTTAAAGCAGCCTGATTAATCCAAACACTTGCGATATGCGGCTCGATTTTATCTTTCAGAACGGAAAACGAAGGCTCGTCAATCAAACGATTTTTCGCCTGTTTTTCGTTGATATTATTCAAAATCCCAGCCAGAAGTTTCTCGCTCGTCGCCAAAATAAAACGTCCTTTCATGCTTGTAAAAATCAACTCCTGTTTTTGCCGCCCGCGGTCTGCCTCGACCGGAAGGCGATAAACAATCGTGCCGTCATCCAGAGTTTCTTCCGAAAATTTACCTCGATTCTGCGCAAATTTCGTCGCCGCGAAAATTTCATCCGAAAGCGGCGCGATAAAAACAAATTCGAGTTTGCCGATGTCATACAAAGCAATCGCCGCCCTGTTTTGCGCCAAACCCGAAATCGCTTCCAAATCAATCGGAAACCCCGCCGCGCCGCTAAACTCTTCCCAACGGCTCGTTAATTTTCTGCCCAGATGATTATTTTTAAAGCCATGAAAATTGTCGCTTTCGAGATATTTTCCCCTAAATTCCGACTCGTTCCAGAGCTTTATAAAAGCGGGCAAGTCTGCAATTTGAACATAAATGAGAGCCTCGCGCGGAAAATCTTCAGCGGGCGAAAATGCGTTGCGATTCGTTTGCGAATAAGCAATCAGAGCAACGACGGCAACGAAAAATACCGGAATAAAAAATTTAAGTTTCATAAACACCACAAAAGACTCAACTAAAAATATGTGCCGACGTTTTGAGTCCCGCCTTCAGGCGGCTTATTTGTCAGCAGAAAGCCGCCTGA
>DATHTS010000530.1:0-4134 GCA_035462935.1 Pyrinomonadaceae bacterium | reverse complement strand
TCTGCCAACAAATTTCACGGATAATCATTGCACAAAATTCAATTATTCATACTTTGCTCGCCTGATTCGGTTTGCTGCCGCGCGTGATACGAACTGCGTGTCAGAGGCGAAGATTCGACGTGCTTAAATCCCATCGCTTCGCCGATCTTTTTCCATTCGGTAAATTCTGCGGGCGTAACATATCTTTCAACCGGCAATCGGCGTTCATACGGCTGCAAATATTGCCCGATGGTCATAATGTCGCAGGAAACTCTTCGCAAATCCTTCATTAATTCCACAACTTCTTCAAATTCCTCGCCCAGCCCGACCATAATTCCGCTTTTCGTCAGCATTGTCGGAATAACCGTGTCGCGGTAACGCGCCGAGCGTTCTAAAAGCTCAAGAGTCTGCGCATATTTTGCATCGGGACGGACGCGCCGGTAAAGCCGCGCGATTGTTTCCGTATTGTGATTGAGAACGTCGGGACGCGCTTTTAAAACCGTATTCAGAGCGTCTTCGTCGCCGTTAAAATCGGGAATCAAAACCTCGATTTTGCATTCGGGATTAAATTTTCTCACCTGCCGGATCGTTTCCGCCCAATGCGCCGCGCCGCCGTCAGGCAAATCGTCACGGTTGACCGAGGTAATAACGGCGTGAGCGAGATTCAGGTGTTTGACGGCTTCGGCAACGTGCGTCGGTTCGAGCGGGTCTAAATCCATCGGCTTGCCTTTGTTGACGGCGCAAAAACCGCAATGCCGCGTGCAGGTGTCGCCGCCCAGCATAAACGTCGCTGTTCTGTCCGTCCAGCATTCAAAAATATTCGGGCAGCGGGCTTCCTGACAAACCGTGTGCAGATTCAAGCCTTCAATCAATTTCAAAACCGCGTTTTGATTAGTCGGGTCGCCGATTTTCACCCGCAGCCAGTCGGGTTTTTTCAGGCGTTCTTTTTTCTTTTTGGAAACAAATCTTTGTATTAAAACCTTTTCTTCGATCATAATTACTATTTAAGCGAGAAATTACTTTTTTTCCTTAAATTTATTCTACCGAAACCGGAATGAAAGCGCGACTATTGATGCCGACCTCGTCTTATAGAGTTTATCAGAGACAGAAACGTTTCTGATAAAAATGAGAATCCTTTTAATTTGTAATGTTACAGTTGAAGAAAGTGTCACAAAGCGGTGTCTAAGAAACATAAAATACATTATTTTCAGAAATAGCGGAATGCGAATACAAAGGAGAATAACAAATTGAGCGGATTAAAAAGACCGGCTATCTTGGGCGGCTCAAAAGCCGTAACTCTCGATGAAACCGAAGCGAACCGATACCCGATCATAACCGAAGATGACGAAACCGCCGTTTTGGAGGTTTTGCATTCCGGCGAGCTTTCTTCTCATCCGGTAACACGCGAACTTGAAGATGATTACAGGCAGATGTTCGGAGTCCGCCACGCTTTGGCGCATTGCAATGGAACGGCGGCGCTGCTGGCTTCGTTTTTCGCTCTCGGCTTACAGCCCGGCGATGAGGTTATCGTGCCTTCGGCTACTTTTTGGGCGTCCGTCCTGCCGATGCTTTGGGTCGGAGCGATTCCCGTATTTGCCGAAAGCGAGACGGAGCGACTGGGGCTTGACCCGGAAGATGTCGTGAAAAAAATTACCGCGCGAACCAAAGCGATTGTCGTTGTTCATTTATTCGGTATGCCGTCTAAAATGACCGAGCTTTTTGAAATTGCCGGGCGATACAATTTGAAGATTATTGAAGACGCTTCGCACGCTCACGGCGCTCTCTGGCGCGGTCGCCGATGCGGAACGCTCGGCGATGTTTCCGTTTTCAGCCTGCAAACCAGCAAACTCGCTCCGGCTGGCGAAGGCGGTATTTTGCTGACCGATAGCGATGAAATTTACGAAAACGCCGTTTGTCTGGGAGATATGACGCGAGTTATTGAACTCGAAAGTCCCGCCCGTCGTTTTGCCGCGACGACTTTCGGTATAAAAACGCGAATGGCGTCTCTCTCGGCGGCAGTCGGACGGGCGCAGTTAAAAAAACTTGAAGAGCGCAATCGGCGGCGCAACGAAAATCTTTTCTATCTGTCTGAACGTCTTGAAAAATCGGGACTCCATACATTCCTGCCGCCGGAGCATATTTCGAGAGTTTATTTTGAATTTATCGTTCGATACAAAGCTGAAAACTTCGGAATGCCGACGAATATCTTAATTGAAGCATTAAAAGCGGAAGGCTGTAATGTATCATATCCGCGTTATCCGCTTCTTCATCAACAGCCGTTCTTTACGGAAGGGACATTTGCGAAAATTGCGCGGTTAAATAAAGAAGATGTCGGGAAACTGCCGGTTTACAGCCCCGACGCCCTGCCGCGAACCGAAGCGGCAAATCGAGAGCTTTTAAAACTACCGACTTTCCCTTCGGCGAGCCGCGCTCTGCTCGATCAATACGCATCGGCGTTTGAAAAGGTATTTGAATTTGCGCGGGAAATCGTTATTGAAGCGGAGAAACCTAAACGCGCGTCAACCGGCGAAATTTGAATGATTTTTCTTGCAAAAACCGCAGCGTATGAGTTCAGAATATCGAAAAATACAATGGCAGAATGTCGGGCAGACCGAATTTGATGTCGCGGTTATCGGCGGCGGTATCAGCGGCGCGGCAATCTTTCACTATCTTTCCGCAGAAGGTTATCGTGTTCTTTTAATTGATAAAGGAGATTTCGCGGGCGGCACGAGTCAGGCATCTTCTATGATGATCTGGGGAAGCCTTCCTGATCTTCGCCGTTTGAGCTTTGTAAAAGTCGGGCGATTCTGCTCTTCCAGAGAACGCTTGATGCGGGAAAAACAAGAACTAATTTTTCCGCAAACTTTTCGTTTTTTGCCGACGGCGGGCAGCGGACGAAAACCTCTTTCGGCGTTCGCCGCGCTTTATTTATACTGGCTTCTCGGAGCGGGACGGCGTTCTTTTCCGCGCTTTCGGAAAGATTTTACTGAACTGTCTTTTTTAAATTGCAAAAATTTTCCGTTTTCGTTCGAATATGAAGAAGCGTTTGTCGCCCCGTCGGACGCGAGATTTGTTCTCGAATGGCTGTTACCGCAGTTTCATTCTTCCGGTCAAACCGCTTTTAATTATTGTAGTCTTCTCAGCGGTTATTATGACCGCGCGATCAAACACTGGCATTTGGAGCTTGCCGATTCAATACTGGGAATCGAAAAAACTGTAAAAGCAAAGTGGATTGTCAACGCTACCGGAACTTGGGCAGACACGATTAACCGACAATTCGGCATTGAAACACCGTATAAACATATTTTCGGCAAAGGCGTTTTTATTGGAATAAAGCGCGATCCTCAACACCAATTGCCCTTGATGATTGAAACCAAAGAATCCGAGGGCTGTATGGCGCTGATTCCCTGGGGACCGATTTCGCTCTGGGGTCCGACTGAAACTCGCGTAAATAATTTAGAGGAAGGCTTTTCCGTCAAACCTGAAGAAATTCGTTTTCTTCTCAAAGAACTAAACCACCATCTGTCAAAACCAATTTCAATCGGCGAGATTGTATCGCTCAGATGCGGCGTCCGCCCTCTCGTGGTTAATCAATCCTTCCCGGATTCGCGCGATACTTTAAGCGTTCCGCGTGAATTCCGCGTTTTCCCTGATAAATTTCTGCCATGGTTGAGCATTTACGGCGGCAAATTAACCAGCTGCGTTTCCTTAGCTGAATCGGTCAAGACTTTTTTGCGCCGCCGCTTGATTCCGTGTGCTGTTCCCAAGATTTTTCCAGTTTCCGAATCACCTTTTCTTGACCTGACGGAATTTCCGAATCTCAATGAAAAAGTCCCATCCGCTCAATGGTGCGCGGAAAAAGAAATGTGCTGGAATCTTGAAGATTATCTTCGACGACGAACAAATATCTCTCAATGGGTGGCTCGCGGCGGGCTAGGTTTTCAAAATGAAAATTTACGAAATTTGAAGGACTTAGCCCTGATTTTTGCCGGAAATGATAAATTCAAAGCTCAATTGGCAGTTCGCAATTATCAACAAAAAATAGAAAGTGAATTTGATAAAATTTTAGAGACAGCCGCTTGAACGTGATTTGGTAACAGAAAAATGTTGAAGCCTCAAATAAAAAGCCGAATGAATTTCAGAAACGTTCAAATT
>DATHTS010000529.1:0-7231 GCA_035462935.1 Pyrinomonadaceae bacterium | reverse complement strand
AATCTTTATCCGCTTTCCTTAAATAACAAAAACAAAAATTAACAAAATATGATTGCAACTTTTTTTCTGTCTTTTTTTCTGCTTTTCCAAACGCCGAGCGTTATCGCTTCTCCGACTCCGCCGCGCCCGTCGCCTTCGCCGGTTTCGGCAGCGGCGCAGATGCTGGATGAGCCGACTTCGATTACAAGACACTCGATGCGCGTCGGCGGCAGGGAGTTGAATTACACGGTGACGACCGGGTTTATGCCGATTCGCAACGCGCAGAACGGCGAGACTGAGGCGAAGATTTTCTTTATGGCTTACAGCCTTGAAGGCGTGACGAATCCGGCGAATCGCCCGTTGATGTTTTCGTTTAACGGCGGTCCGGGTTCGGCGTCGGTTTGGCTGCATCTCGGTGCGTTGGGACCAAAGCGCGTGAAAATGCTGGACGACGGGATGATGCCTCCGCCGCCGTATCAATTGGTGGATAACGAGCATACGTGGCTGACCGAAACCGATTTGGTTTTTGTTGATACGGTCGGGACGGGCTACAGCCGCGCGACCAAGCCGGAATTTGCGAGCAAATTTTTCTCGGTCAACGGCGACATCGAATCGGTCGGCGAGTTTATCCGAATGTATATCACGCGCCACGAACGCTGGGCGTCGCCGCTTTTTCTGGTCGGCGAAAGCTACGGCACGACGCGCGTTGCCGGTCTTTCGGGCTTCCTGTTTGAAAAAGGAATCGCTTTTAACGGCATCGCGCTGGTTTCGTCCGTGCTGAATTTCCAAACCATCCGCTTTGCCGACGGCAACGATTTGCCCTTGATTATGATTTTCCCGTCCTACACGGCGACCGCCTGGTATCATAAGCAGCTGCCCGCCGATTTGCAAAAACGCCCACTTCGTCAGGTTTTGGAAGAATCGGAAAAATTCGCCACCGACGAATACGCCAACGCGCTTTTAAAAGCGGAAAGATTAACGCCGCAGGAAAGGCAGAATCTTTCTGAAAAATTCAGCCGTTACACGGGTTTGAATCGAAACTTTATCGAGCAAAATAATTACAGAATCGAACTCGGCGAGTTTTTGAAAGAGCTTCTGCGCGGACAGCGCCGAACGGTCGGGCGTCTGGATAGTCGTTTTCTCGGAATTGATAAGACGGCGGCGGGCGACAGCCCTGATTTCGACCCGAGTATGACGGCGATTCGTCCGCCTTACACCGCCGCGTTAAATGATTACGTGCGGCGTGAATTGGGCTTCAGGACGGATTTGGAATATTACATCTTAGGCGGCGGAATCGGAAACTGGAACTGGAACGTTAATAACGGCTATGCCGATACGAGCAACGCTTTATCGAGCGCGATGCGGAAAAATCCGTTTATGAAAGTATTCGTCGCTTCCGGCTACTACGATATGGCGACGCCGTATTTTGCGACTGAATACACGCTTGCGGCAATGAATTTAGACCCGGCTTTGAGGCGAAATATCACTACCAGCTACTATGAATCGGGACATATGATGTATATCGAGAAAAATTCCCTGCGGAAATTGAAAGAGGACGCGGCGGCGTTTATTCAAAGCGCGGTTAGAAGATAATTGATGAGTTAATGCGCGCGTTATGAGTCCCGTCTTCAGGCGGCTTTTGCTTCAAAAGGCACGCTAAAGCGTGGACTCAAAACGTTTGCATCTTTTTTCAAACGATTCAGATTTTTAGTGACCTGTTTCTCCCGCAATCAAATTTACAGCGTGCTGCAAGACGGGTTTGATTACGGCAAAACATTCCTGCACGCCTTTCGGCGAGCCGGGCAGATTTATTATTAAGGTTTGATTCCGAATTCCGCAAATGCCGCGCGAGAGCATCGCCATCGGCGTATTTTTTAAGGTTTCCATCCGCATCGCTTCAGCAAGTCCGGGAGCTTCTTTTTCGATAACGGCGCGGGTCGCTTCCGGCGTGTTATCGCGCTCGGCAAAGCCGGTTCCGCCCGTGGTAAGAATTAAATTTATATCATCGCGCTCGGTCAAGGTATAAAGAGAGTTTCGCAGGCGGTCGAAATTATCGGAAATAATAACCTTTTCGTGAACTTCCGCGCCGATTGATAAAAGCAGACCGACCAGCGTTACGCCGGAAATATCGTCGTCCTCGTGGCGCGTGTCGCTGACGGTTACGACAATCGCTTGAATTTTTACATCATTTGCCATATTTCATATATTCTTTCAGCCAGCATTTATCCATTACAACCAGCAAACCCGCGTCTTCGGCTCGCTTTGCCGCTTCTTTGTCAATCACGCCTTCCTGCATCCAGACGGCTTTCGCGCCGATTTTGATTGCTTCGTCAACGGCTTTTCCCGCTTCGTCGGAACGCCGAAAAATATCAACCAAATCAATTTTTTCTTTAACGGAAGACAAACTCGGACACGCCTTTTCGCCTAAAACCAAAGTTTCATTCGGATTTACGGGAATCACTCTGTAACCTTTTTTCTTCATAGCCGAAGCCACGCCATTTGAAGGTCGAAACGGGTTGGAAGATAAACCGACGACGGCGATTGTTTTGCATTCGTCGAAGATTTTTTTGATGGTTTCCCGACTGTTTATCTTGCTCATAATTTTATTTACAGCAATGAATTTCTATTTGTAAATTCTCAAGATTTCTCGGCTTCGGCTTTAATCTGCGTTGATGTCCGCGCTTTGCGGTGACCGATAACTAAAATATCTCTTTTCTGTTTCTGGGATAAGGCTTTTGAATTTTTCGCCGTTACGCGGACGTTTGCGTCAACAATCGCGCGTTTCAATTTTACACCTTTTTCAATTACTGCATCCGTCAAAACAACACATTCTTCCAATTCTGCGCCTTTTTCAACCGTCACGCCCTCGGATAAAACCGATTTCTTGACCGCGCCGGAAATCTTCGAGCCGTGCGCGACAAGACTATTGGTGATTTTCGCCGAGCTGTAAATAAACGCCGGAACGCGCGGTTTGCTGTGCGTCAAGATCGCCCAATCCGGGTCTTCAAGCACGAATTTTTGTTTTTCATCGAGCAAATCAATATGCGCCTGCCAGTAGCTTTCAACCGTGCCGACATCGAGCCAATAACCTGTGTGCCGGAATTCAAAAACCTCGCCGTCTTTCACCATTTTCGGCACAAGCTCGTCGCCGAAATCTTTGATGCTGTCATTTTCAGCCCTCAATTTATCCAGAGTTTCCAAAAGTCTTTTCGCGTCATAAACAAAAACTTCGGTCGTAATCAAATCGCTTTTCGGCTTTTCCGGCTTGTAGGCAAAATCAATTATGCGCCCGTCTTTATTAACTTTCACAACGCCGAAGCGCGAAGCTGTTTCGCCTTTCGGAACTTTGGCGGTAACCATCGTCAAACACGCTTCGGTTTCCAGATGTCTTTGAAAAACCTCTCGAAAATCGAGCTTGTAAATATGATCAGAGCTCAGAACGAGCAAAATGTCGGGAGCGAAATCTTTTATAAAATCCAGATGACGGGCAATCGCGTCGGCGTTGCCGTGAGCAAATCCTCCGTTGTGACTGGGTTTATCACGCTGCTGAAAAGGCGGCAAAACCTTTAAGCCGCCGTAAGTTCTATCCAAATCCCAGGGTCTGCCGTTTGAAAGATGCTCATTTAGAGAATGCAGTTCGTATTGTTCGACAACCCAAACATCTGAAATCTGGCTGTGAGCGCAGTTGCTCAACGCAAAATCAATCAATTTGTATCTGCCCGCAAAAGGCATCACCGGCTTGGCGCGATCTTCCGTCAGAAGTCCCAACCTTCCGCCGACACCACCCGCCAAAATCAAAGCCAAAACCTTTTTATCGTGAAGTTCTTTCATCATTTATTTATCCCTCAAGAAAAAAGTGAAGAAAGTATCTTAACGAGAATTTTTTTCTCCCCTTCTCCTTTTCTCCCCATCTCCACTTCTCATTATCCTGCCGTCGCTTCAATCCGCTCAATCTCCTTCTGCCGCTTGCCGTAAAAAACACTCAAAACCACGCCCGCGACCACAAGAATCATACCAAAAACCGTCGCCAAAGTCTGCGTTTCGCCAAAGACAAACCAGCCGAAAAACAGCCCGTAAAGCAAGCCTGAATAATTAACAATCGCCACGCTCGCGGCGCGTTCTCTCTGCAAAGCGTGAGTCAGAAAAACCTGTCCGAGATGCGCGAAAACTCCGACCAAAATCAGATAAACCCAATCCCAGTCGGCGGGCGTTTGCCATTCAAATAAAATATAAAAAAAGCTAACCACAATCCCGACAAGTTGAAAATGCAAAACCACGGTCAAAGGATGCTCTTTCCCGCGCAGGCTTCGCACCAGATTGTAAGCCACACCGGAACAAAACGCCGAAATTATTCCGAGAAACAAATAGAAATAAGAAACTCGAAAATCGAACTGCCCGATAAAAAGAACGCCCGCAAAAGCAATCGCATAGAAAAGCCACTGCATCATTTTGACGCTTTCTTTTAAAACAAAAATAGCGATGATCGCCGTAAAAATCGGCGAAAGATACTGAATCGTCATCGCGCTCGCCAGCGGGATTTTCTGCAAGGTGAGAAAGAAAAGATAAAGCGCCGTCGTGCCGAAAAGCCCGCGCAGGAAAAGCATTTTATGATTTTTGCCGACCCAATCCGCGCCCGCGCGTTTCAAGCCAATAAAGCAAAACAAAGTAGCAATCGCACAGCGGAAAAAGACGATCTCCATTGTCGGGATATGTTCCAACTGCTTGACAAAAACGTTCGCCAAAGCAAATGCGAGCGTTGATAAAAACATCGCTCGCACGCCTTCGCTGATAAAAGTGTTTTCGGTTTGAATTGCTTCCAAGAAATTTTGTTTGTAACCAAATGTATTTACAAATTAAATTTTCCAAGAGTTCAGAGTCCAAACTTTAGTTTGCGCCGCCAGCGAAGCGCGGCGGCTTTGCACGCTAAAGCGCGGACTCTGAACGCTCCTAACTAAACGTGTAAATATGATTAAAAATTAAAGTGCTCTTAAAAGCCAGCCGTTCGGATCAATTTCATAACTTGCGCCTTGCGGAAGCGGAATTGTCGCCTTTCCGCTCGACATCTCGACACGCTTGATTTGATCGCCGATTTTAACTTCCACAGGCATCGGAAACGGCATATTGTTCGGCGTTTCCCAGCGCAAAGTTAATTGATTTCCGTTTGTTTCGCTGATTAACTTGGGCAGTTTCGGCTGGCGCAGATAAAGCTCGAAAAACCAATCGAGTTGTTTGCCGGATTCTCTTTCGGCGATTCGCAGAAAATCATCGGTCGTCACGAGTCTGACTTGTTTGCCGTTCGTAATTTTTTCCATCGCAGGCGTTGGGTAAGCCATTCGGCGCACGGCTTTAAAAAACGCTTCGTCGCCGATAAGCCCGCGCAAAGCATTCAAAATCAAAGCACCTTTTCCGTAAATATCGCCGTCGCTTTTCACATAATCCGGCGCGAGCGCATACATTTCCGTCGTCGTGCGCGGCTCGCGCGGGGCGACGGGCTTAACATTATTGGTCGCCCTGATGCGGTTGGGCAGACTTTTGACGAATCGCTCCCTGCCGTATTTTTTTTCCGCCCAGAGCGCGTCGAAAAACGATTGGAAACCTTCGTGAATCCAGAAATCGTTCCAATCCCGCGCCGTAACGAGATTCGCCCACCATTCGTGTCCGAGCTCGTGAAACATCAGCCAATCAAAGCCGTTCTGGTCATATTTAAAATCGTTTCCGTAAGCGATAATCGTCTGGTGCTCCATTCCGAGATGCGGCGTATGCGCGATTCCGAGTTTTTCCGCGCGAAACGGATACGGACCTAAATATTCTTCAAAAAACCGCACGTAATCTTTGGTTTTATCAACCAGCGACTGCCCTTTGTCGGCGTGTTCGGGCAAAACGTAAAAAACAATCGGAATCGTATCACCCGCAACTGATTGCATTTTGTCTTCGATCACCTTGTAAGGCGCGACGTTGAGCGCGATGTTGTAATTGCTGATCGGCTGTGAAACAAACCATTTATAAGTTTTCGTCCCGTCTTTATTATCAACAACCGATTGCAGTTTCCCGTTTGAAGCGGCGACCAAGTTTCCCGGAACGGTAAAACTGAGCGAAGTCGTTTCCGGCTTATCCGAAGGATGATCTTTGACCGGAAACCACAAATCCGAACCGTCCATCTGCACCGCGGTCGCAAACCAATGCTGCCCGTCGGCGGTTTTCGACCAGACAAACCCGCCAACCCAGGGCGGACGCGGCGCGACACGCGGTTTTCCGCCGTAAGCCACGCGCACGTCAACCGTATTTCCCGCCTTTTGCATTTTGGGAAAATCAATCCAAATCTGCCCGTCTTTGCGTTCAAATTTGAGCGGCGTCTGCTTTTTCCCTTCGACCAAAGCGACGGATTCAACCGTCAAAGGCGCGTCGAGGTCAAGCACGAATTTATCAATCGGCTTCACAATCCGCGCCTTCGCCATCAAAACGCCTTGTATCGTCTGCTCCTGCGGATTGACGCGCAAATCCAAATCATAATGCCTCACATCGTAAGCTGCCTGCTCCGGCATTAACACGCCGCCGGATTCCGTAGCCCTCACACCCAGTTCTCTCTGAGCGAAAACTGAAACGGAAAGCAACAGGATAAGAATTAAAATCTTCGGAAATAATTTATTCAGCATAACTTCTTATATATCAAAGTTCTCAGGCGGAAACCAACCTGCTTGAACCCAAAATTTTCTTGCTTTTACAGCTTGTTCAAAATTCAGACGAAGGGCAATTACGGTTGCTCGTCCGCAAGCGGTTTTGCCGATAATCTCGGTTTTGTCGTCGCTGAATCTAAAATGCTCGTTCCAATTTTGCGTTCGCGGGTTGAAAATCAAAACTTCTTCCTTTGTTTGCAGATCAACCGCTTGAGTCTTGGCGTGTTTGAAACCGTTGCAGTTTCGACAGGCAAGCCATAAATTTTCTTCGTCATCCGTGCCGCCCTCGGCTATCGGGCGCAGATGCTCGATTTCAAAAGGTATCGAAACTATTTCCTGCGGAGTCAGGCAATATCCGCAACGATTTTGCGCTTCACGCCGGATTTTATTTCTCAAATCGCTTGGAATCGCGCTCATTTCAAATCGTCCGACGAGCTGATCAAACCGCGCTTTACCGCTTCGGCAATTCCGTGCGCCTTGCGCAGGTTGGCGTTGTTATAAATTTCCAGATAAATTTCCAGTTCAATTTCTTCGGCTTTACTGATCATTCCCCTTTGCGCCTTATCCGACAACTCGCT
>DATHTS010000528.1:0-11667 GCA_035462935.1 Pyrinomonadaceae bacterium | reverse complement strand
TAGCTTTAGGAGTTACGCAGTCAAAAGGAAATAATTCGGAATAAGTGAGAAGTGAAAAGTAACAGGTGAAGAGTTTAGCTCAATTATTATTTATCACTTATCACTTTTCACCTTTTACTTATTCCGATGTTTAATGCCTTTTATTTACTGCGTAACTCCTAAGCTTTGGACAAAGATGAATAAAGGAATCTGATTTTTTAATTGTAAACCGGATGAAACCACGAAATCACACGAAACAACACTAAATTTTATTGGCTTTTTTTGTGTTTCTTCGTGTAACTTCGCCGTGCAGATTCTACTTTTTCTTTCCTTTGCTTATATCGCTTAACACAATATCCGTAAGATCGTCGGCTAACATCAAGAGCACCGTTCCTTTGTCTTGAACATTAGTTAAAATAACAACTGAGTAGCCGTGTTCGGGAATCATATAAATAATAGAGGTAGCTCCGAGAATGTTGCCGCCGCTCCAGATAACGCCTTCCCGCGCCTCTCTGTCGGGAAGCCATTGCGCTGTTCCGATTGCCCATCCTGCGCCTAAAGGATGACTTTTCCCGTTTAGAGTCAGAGGAGAAATCATATCCTGAAACGCCGCTTTTTTCAGTCTGATAGCTATAGAGAGTCCCGGCACTTGGTGCTTTGACATATAGGAAGTAATTGCCTTTTCAACTTCGGTTACGGCAGCAGCCGGTAAAGATTCGTTTGATTGAGCAAATGTGGAAATAGAAAGCACTGAGGCATAAAGTAAGGTTAGAAAAAACTTGTAATATCTATTCATAAAATTCAACTCCATTTTTAATTTCAGACCATAACGCTTTTTTACAAAAAGATGTTCTGCATTAAATTGATTTTTTTTCAGCCGCAGAAATTAGAACATTATTTCTCGAAAAAACCTTGTAATAATTATAAAATAGTGTTAAATTGCTTTCGTTCACTTGGCTCTAAAACGTAATTTCTCCAAATGCCAGCGATTTAGAGCTTGAACTCAATCGGCGCTGTCTGATTGCACTCAAGAAATACTCTCTTACTTTCGAGAAACGGTTTCTCCCAGTCAATCAGCCGTCAATTACATTGAGGAAATAAACATTTACAGTCGAGAGATTGTCGTTTGGCTCGACAAAAAGTTGGCATTGCCTTCGTTTACGCGAATTTCCAAACCGATATTGAGCTGATTATGGGCGAGATTAACGATTTGGATGTGGAGTTGGTGAAATAATTCTATTGTTTTTTTTTACAGTTAGGAATATATTTATTTCGTATATTCCCAACTGTAATCAACTTATAAATCTCAAATGTCATTAGAAACAAGTATTAAGAAAGATTTTTTAAGTAAGTTCTATCATGATCTGAATAATCATGGGCTTGAAAGATCTAACAAATTGAATCTGTTTACGTTAAGAGTGTCAAATAATGCTTTTGCATATAAAGATCTTACAGAAATATTAGGTGATAGTCTTTATCATTTTGCGCTCTCAAGAACTCAGATTAATGTATTAGTAAGTTCTGGGAAGTTCAATACTCTAGTAAAAAAAGCAAAAGAAAAACTGGTAGAATACGCTGAAAAGAAAAAAGAAGAATCGGGTATGGATACCGAAGGGGGAGAATTAGGAGAAATTTTACTTTATTGTTTATTAGAATCTCATTTAGAGGCTCCGAAGATTTTAACAAAATTAGAGATTAAAACCTCTAATCAAATGTATGTTCATGGCGCAGACGGAGTTCATCTACTTAGAATTTCTGATAAAGATTATCAACTTGTTCTAGGAGAATCGAAATTATATACGGATTTAACAAAAGGAATTTATGCTGCTTTTGCATCTCTTTTGACGCTATTCGATGAAAACAATAAAAAATTGAATTTTGAATTTGATTTAATTGATAGCCAGTTGGTTAAAGAATCTTGTTCAGAAGAAATGTATAATTTCTTAAAGAAAATTATTATTCCTAGTGCGAGTGAAGATGAAACTAATATTGATTATTCATTCGCAATATTTCTGGGATTTAATATTGACATAACAGATGAAGAAAAAGGAATGAGCAACTCGGATTTCCGTAAACACATAAGAGATAAAATAAAGAATGAGGTAACAAAGGTGGTTAATTCATTAAATTATCAAATTAGAAAAACAGAATTCTCAGGATATAGCTTTTATGTATATGTAGTTCCTTTCAGTGATTTGACAACTAAAAGATTAGAAATAGTAAACACATTAAAATCATGAACAATACAATAATAAATAAACTTACTGACGATGTATTAACTAATGATTATTTTTTTTCACTCTTCCATAAGTGTTCAATTCTAAATGCTAAAAAAACATTAAAAGAAGAAGTTACTGAAGAAGAGCTAACCTTTAAGGAGTTAAAAGACTCTTTAAGATTTGCTGATATTTTATCAAACTCAAATAAATCGGAAGCTAGAAACAGGGCATATCAAATTGTCACATTTCTCAATTCTGTCTATTTTGAGCATCCCATGTACAGAACTGTTTCTAAAGCAGTTTATTCTAAGTTAGGAAATTTTCCAGGGTAGTGAACAAAAAGTAATGCTATTTGAAAAATAAAGAGTAATTTCTTGTAATTGATTCTGCAATGAACAACCAAGAAATTACTCAGGCGAACAATTTACGTTGTCCGCGCTGTCAATTATCGCACATCAAACGCAATGGTCATACTTATTACGGTAAACAAAATTATCAATGTAAGTTGTGTGCGCGGCAATTCGTAATAAGAAACGAAACCGTTTCGCCGCAAAAGCAGGAATTGATTAAAAGCCTGCTGCTTGCGCGAATCAGTTTGCGCGGCATCTGTCGGGTTCTGAAAATCTCGCTTTCGTGGCTCATAAACTTTATCGAACAGCTTTATCTGTCAACGCCGGAAGATTTGCAGTTCGCCGCGCCGTGTGCCGCCGAGATCGAAATCTTTTGTTTAGAAGCCGATGAACTCTGGTCGTTTGTCGCCAAGCGTGAAAACAAACGCTGGATTTGGCTGGTGCTGGAACGTCGGACGCGTCAGATTATCGCGCTGCATGTCGGCGACCGCTCGCAGGATTCGGCACGTGCTGTCTGGGCAAAAGTTCCTTTGCCAATCAAAGCTCAGGCATTAGTTTTGACCGATTGTTGGGACGCTTACGCTTTGGCGATTCCCGCCAATCAGCACGTCGCCTGTGAAAAGCAAAGCGGACAGGTTTCGTTGATTGAACGCTTCAACTGCACACTCCGGCAACGAGTGTCACGGCTTGTGCGAAAAAGTTTGTCTTTTTCAAAGAGCGATTGGTTTCACGAAGAAGCCATCAAATATTTCATTGCTCATTACAATCTACAATGTCAGAAATTGTTTGAGCATTACTTTTAGTTCACTACCCCAAAAGAAGATGGAAACAGTCGCGGTAAAACGCGATTCAGTGTTTTTGCGTCTCAACATCCTTAAAAACAACCGAAAGCATTGCCCTTCTTTTACTTTGAAATTTCCTGATACAGCCAAGCCTTCGCCATATTCCAATCTCGCCTGACGGTGACGTTTGAAATTCCCAAGACCTCGGCGGTTTCGTCAATGCTCAAGCCGCTGAAATAACGCAGCTCGACAACGCGCGCCTGTCTTTCATCAAATTTCGCCAATTCGTTCAAAGCTTCGTCCAGAGCGATCAAATCAACGCTTTTCTCTTGCGCGGCGATTGTAAATGCTTCTTCAAGCGGCAAATCTTCTTCATTCCCGCCGCGTTTTTGGCGGTTTCTTTCCCGCGCGTAATCCACCAGAATCCGCCGCATCGCCTGCGCCGCGATGGCAAAAAAATGAGCGCGGTTTTGCCATTTGACCTCGTTTTGATTAATCAGTTTCAAATATGCCTCGTTTATCAAAGCCGTCGTCTGCAAAGTGTGATTCGAGCGCTCGCGCCGCAGGTAGCGCGACGCCTGCCGGCGCAGTTCGTTATAGACGAGCGGCATCAATTGGTCTAAAGCTTCGCGGTCGCCGCCGCTCCATTGTTTGAGAAATTGCGTGATTTGCTGCTGATTTTCTTCCATTGTTTGAATCTGTAAAAGAATATTTTTTTCCGCCTGTTTAGTCAAACAAAAAAATGAGCGTTTTGTGAAAGAAGCGTCGCGTTAATCATTGAAGACAAAAAATTCAAACTTTAACGGAGGAAATTATGAAAAAATATTCAATGACAATAACGCTTTTATTTTTGTTACTGAGCGGCGCGGCTTTCGCGCAGGAAAAGGCGGCGAAAACCGAGGACGAAAAAGCGATTCGCGCCAACGTCGAGCAGATGGTAAAAGGCTGGAATATGAAAAGCGGCGCGGAGTTTGCCAAGCCGTTTGCGGAAGATTCCGATTACGTCATCATTAATGGAATGCACATCAAGGGGCGCGCCACAAACGCCGCCGGGCATCAGCAGATTTTCGACACGATTTACAAAGATCAGGATATAGGGGCAACCGTCGAAAAAATCCGCTTTCTGCGCCCGGATGTCGCCGTCGTCCACGTTCTCGTCGAGCGTTTTCCGAAATCGGACAGAAGTAAAATCTTCAAAGCCAGAATAACAATGGTGATGGTCAAAAACGGCGGCAAATGGGAAATCGAGGCTTTTCAGAATACGCAGATTCAAACGGAAAACCCTTAGGCTTCAAAGGGAAAATTCAAACACGGCTTAAACGCCAAAAAATAAAACAGGAGAAAATAAAAATGAAAAATCAAATAATTAAAAAACACTTAATTCGTTCAATCTTTTTCGCGGGATTTCTTGCGGCTGCATTTTTCGCAGCGGGATTCGCTCCGGTTCAAGCCGCCAACGATGATTGCGACGCGCAGTGCAAGCGCGATTTAGCCAAAGCGAAAGCGGCGACCGCGAAATATCACAATATTGAAAAAGCGCTCGCCGACGGGTTTGTCAGCACTTTTCAATGCGTCGAAGTTCCGCAGCTCGGAGCGATGGGCATTCACTACATCAACATTTCGAGAATTATGAATCCGAATGTTGATCCGGCTGAACCGGAGGTGCTGCTTTATTTGCCTGACGAAAACGGTCACCTGCGGCTGGTCGGACTGGAATACGTCGTGCCGAAATTTTTAAGCGGAACTCCGCCGAGCATTTTCGGGCAGGAATATGAAGACGATGCGGCGCGGAATCAATGGGCTTTGCACGTCTGGGCGTGGCGCGACAATCCGAGCGGATTGTTTGCCCCGTTTAATCCGAAGCTGAGTTGTCCGGGCAACTAAAAATAAATCCAAAAATAATTTTATGGGCGATAGAATTCTGATTTTTCTATCGCCCATAATTTTTATTTGTTCAAATTCATCGAATACAAAACGGCTGGAAAATCGTCGCGGTGTTTTTCGAAATTGCTGCCTTTGGTCGAAAGCATAATGTTGAGCTGTTGATTCTGTCCGAGATAATTGCGAAAGCCGAGCCATTGATGACGGCGCGGATCGCCTTTATCTTCGGGCATCGTTTCGACGAATTCCACGCCTTTTACGCCGTCAATCTCCAAATAGCGAACGTTTTCATATTTGCCGTTTTTTAGCAGCTGAAGAGCGCTTTCGTATTGCGCTTTGAGACTGGTTTCCGAAGGGAAATCGTCCGGCATAACCGAAACGGTTCCGATCAAAAAAGCCTGGTCGGGCGAGCCGTAATTGAACGAAGTTTTGCCGACGTTCATTTTCTTCCAATTTTTCGGCAGCGTGAAGGTTATTCCCTGTTCTTCCCATTCCGCCTCCTGACCGCTGTTGACAATTTCCTCCTGCATAGCGGTTAAATTCGGCTTTTCCACCGTTTCGTCCGCTTTTGCGGAATTGGTCGGAGAACCGGTCGGAGCGTTTACGGCGGAATTCCGATCGCTCGTATCCGAACCGCGCAGCTTTGATAATCTCTCGCTGAGATTACAAAACGAAAGCGCGAAAAAGAAAATACTGATTGACGCGAAAAGTCTCATTAAAATCCTCCTGTTTTGAATTTGAAAAACGCCTTATTGTTACCGCAAATCAGAGGAAAATCAACAAAGCGGGGCAAGTTATTGATTAATACCGAGTTGCTTGAAAAAAATGAAAAATGTTAAGAGGCGGTCTCTGACCGCCAACGTCCAATAAAATCAACCTCCGGCGGTCACAGACCGCCTCTAAACGATAAGTTTTTCTCCTTTTTTTCACGCAAATTGGTATAAGTAACCAAACGGAATAATTTTAACGAAAGAGGAAACCACAGATAAACGCGGATGGACACAGATAAAAAGCGAATTAAATCTGTGTTTATCTGCGTCTATCTGTGGTTTCCTTTTCCTAAATCCTTTAATCCCGAAATAACCTTTCTCACGGAATCTGCGGCGGCGATTTCGCTTTTTCAAAATTTATGAGCGTTTCTGCAAAAGATTGTCGCGTTAATTATTGAAGGTCAAAATTAACAAGGCTCGGAAAAAAATCGTAAATTCCTGGACAGAAAAAGGAGGAAATAAAAATGCGTGAGAAAGATCAGAAAAATAACTGCGAAACGGAAACGGCTTGTGCTTTAGCGATGTTCCTGATGAATATGTTAATCTTTGCAGCTATCGGCGCGGTCGCGTGGCTGGCGCATTTGGCGGTTGCGGAAAACGAGTCGCTGAACGCGATTTTGCGCGGAGGCTTTTTGCCGTAAGAGAAAATTTTTATGAAAAATACAAATCATCCATTTCTTAAAATCGCGGGCGTTTGCTCGATAATCGCGCCGATTGTTCTGATCGTCGGAGATTTATTGATGTTCGCCGCCGGTATGATGTTTGAATTCACAATCGCTTTGTGGCTCGCGTTTTCATTGTTTATTCCAGCCGTTTTCGGTTTGACGTTTATTTTATTCGAAAGGGGAAGCCGTCTCGCGCCGGTCGGCGGAATCTCGACGTTTATCGGTTTAATGGCGGGCGCGGGAATGCAGGCTTTGTTCAGGGTTTACGCCGTTTTGATTGAACGCGGCGAGCAGCCGACGGTCGAGCTTTTGCGCAGCACATTCAAACTCGTTGCTGCGACGCAGATGATCGGGCTTTTCTTTCCCGTCGGCTTGATTTTGCTCGCCGTCAGCCTTTTCCGCACCAAAGTTTTTAATCCGACACTTCCGTTTCTGTTTGTGTTAGCGGCGATTTTATTCCCAATCGGTCGCATCGCCGGAGTTGCGGCGGCAGTTTTTGCCAGCGGCGTTTTATTGTTTGTCGCTTTTGGATTAATAGGCTGGCAAATTTTGGCTGGTCGTCGAAGCTTTGCTGCTCAATCCGGCGAATTTGCGGAGGCAAAATAAAAGGGGAGCTAGAAAACGAAAGAGAGTTTTGTCGGATAATATTTGTGAAAGGTTTTCCGGTTTACAAAAATGTAGTATAGTTTTTGCCAAACAAACCGAAGAATTTTTCACTCTCGATGAACAAATGTCCGCAATGCTCGAATGATTTATCCGCAGGCGTCGAAGTTTGCAGAGCCTGCGGTTTCTCGATTGCCGAAGACGTAACCAAAACGCTTTCGATGCTCGGCTTGGACGAAACGCAGGCGACCCGGATTTTATCCGACAAATCAATGACACCGGAAAAATGGCAAAAGATAAAAGGTTTGTTTGAAGCCGCGCAGGACGTTTTACCCGAAAAACGCGGAAGATTTCTGAAAAACGCCTGCGGCGGCGATGCCGGCTTGAAAAAAGAAGTCGAAAAGCTGCTCGGTTCGTTCGACGAAGCCGACGGTTTTATGGAAAAACCCGCGGTCGTCGAAGCCGCGAGCCTGTTTGAAAATAAAAAAACTCCGGCGGCTCGTCACACGACCGGCAATTTAAACGACGGAAAGCTCGTCGCGGGAACGGTTTTGGCGAGCCGCTACCGCATCATCGGTCTTTTGGGCAAAGGCGGAATGGGCGAGGTTTACCGGGCGGAAGATTTGAAATTAAATCAAACGGTCGCGCTCAAATTTCTGCCCGACAAGCTGGAAAAAAACACAGCCGCGCTGGAAAGATTTATCGGCGAAGTCCGCACCGCGCGGCAGGTTTCGCATCCGAATGTCTGCCGTGTTTTCGACATCGGTGAAATTGACGGGAAACATTTTCTTTCGATGGAATACATTGACGGCGATGATCTATCGTCGCTGCTCAGAAGAATCGGGAGACTGCCTTCGGATAAAGCAGTTGAGATTTCCCGTCAGATTTGTCTCGGTCTGCACGCAATTCACGATGCGGGGATTTTGCACCGCGATTTAAAGCCCGCAAATATTATTATTGATTCAAGAGGAAAAGCGCGAATCACCGATTTCGGAATTGCGGGCTTGGAGGAAGACGTTTCAAAGGAAGAAATCCGCGTCGGAACGCCAGCCTATATGTCGCCGGAACAGATCACGGGGCGCGAGGTTACCCAAAAGAGCGACATCTATTCGCTCGGGCTTCTGCTTTATGAGATTTTTACGGGAAAACAGGTTTTTCAGGCTGATTCGCTCGATGAATTGATAAAAAAACATCAGACGACCGCCCCGACCAATCCTTCCGAGTTTGTTGAAAACATTAATCCGCTGGTCGAAAAAATCATCAATCGCTGTCTGGAAAAAAATCCGGCAGACCGTCCGAAATCTGCGCTTCAGGTCGCGCTCGGACTTCCGGGCGGAAATCCTCTGGAAGCGGCAATTGCGGCGGGCGAAACGCCAAGCCCGGAAATGGTCGCCGCCGCGCCGAAAAAAGGCGCGTTAAAGCCTAAGGTCGCGCTTCTGATTCTCGTCGCGCTGCTCGCCGGATTTATCGGAATGAGCGTCGTTCATCAGCGATACAAAACCTACAATATCCAGCCGCTCGAAAAATCGCCCGAAGTTTTGGCAGAAAACTCGCGCGAGATTCTCGAAAAAATCGGCTACACGGAAAATCCGGCGGATTCGGTTTATCGTTTTGACGAAGACTATAGTTTCGCTCCGTATTATTTTGAAAATGCTTCAAGCATAAATTTACGGGAAACTCTCAAATTCGGACAACCTTACATAGTTTATTTTTTTTACCGACAGTCGCCGCGCTATTTCGAACCGAAACAATCGGCAAACGTTACCGAGAGCGATCCGCCTTTAACGGCGGCGAATATGGCGAATATAAAACTCGACGGGCGCGGGCGGCTGGTCGAATTCGTCGCCGTTCCGCCGCCGACGGATTCGGCTTCAAATTCAAACAAAAGCGCGCCGGGTTGGAACGCGCTTTTTACGGAAGCCGGACTCGATATTTCAAAATTCAATGAAACCGAACCGCGCTGGACGCCGCCCGTTTTCGCCGACGAAAGACGCGCGTGGCAGGGCGCGATGACGGATTTTCCCGATCTGCCGCTTCGCGTCGAAACCGCCGCTTTTCAGGGAAAACCCGTGTATTTTAGAACAGTCGCGCCGTGGGACGCGCTGGCGCGGGAAACCGAAGCGAGCGAAATGATTTCAGCAAAAATCGGCTATATTTTGATTATTTCGATTGTCTGCCTCGTCATTCTCGGCTCGATTTTTCTGGCGCGGCGCAATCTGCTTGCCGGGCGCGGCGATCTCAAAGGCGGTTTGAAACTGACGATTTTTATATTCGCCGCGCATTTTGCGGGCGTGATAATTTACGCCGACCACGTTCCGAGCGTTTGGGGCGAGCTTTCGATCATTTATCAAACCACGAGTCATTCCCTCATCATCGCGGTCGTCGTCGGCTTGATGTATATCGCGCTCGAACCGTTTGTCCGCCGCTACTGGTCGGAGCTTTTAATTTCGTGGAACAGGCTTCTTCAAGGCGATTTCCGCGATCCGATGATCGGGCGAGATATTTTGATCGGCGGTCTTTTCGGTGTCGGACACACCGCATCTATCTATCTCGGAATGCTCTTTGTCATTTTGATTATCGGACAGGACGACCGGATAAACGGGGCTTATCATATACAGGCATTAAACGGAATTCCCGGCACTATCCGCGCTGTTACGGGTTTGACGACCAATGTCGTCACTAACGGGTTTGTGATTATTTTCGTTCTGCTCGGATTTTATCTGCTGACGCGGCGCAAGCGTCTGAGCGTCTTTTTGGTCGCATTTTTATATTTCGCTATTCAATCTTTGTTCTTTGTTTTAACTCAACATTGGGGTTTTGTCTTTCCTACGATTCTCGTTTCGATCTTTCTTTATCTAGCCATTTCGCGTTTCGGTTTGCTGTGTGTTATTTCTTACTTTCTTTTCTTTAATCTGAATTATCTGTTACCGATCACGTTCGATACATCGAGTTTTTTCTTTCCAAGCACGATTGCCGCTTTTGCTCTCACATTCGCGCTCGCAGTTTACGCCTTTTACATTTCGATTGCCGGACAGCCGATTTTCGGGCAGGGAATTTTGCGGGAAGTTGATTGATGAAACTTGAGTTTTGATTTGCTAAGTAGTCAGAGGGGATAAAATGAGATTAAAAAGCTCTCAAATAGTTGAAAATTGAAAATGGATAATTGATAAAAAAAATCCTGAAAATCCTGCATTTATCAATTATCAAACATCAATTATCCATTATTTCAGAAGCGTTTTTTTACTCTTCGTGTATCTTGTTCGATTGCTTAACAAATATGAAACAAAGGCTGACTGAGGATTTTTAGCAGCTTAGGAAAGGGGAACAAATTTTAACTTGTTTTCGTAGCGTCTATTAACCTAAATCTTTAAAATAAGGAGAAAAAAATGAGAGCAAAAAAAATAGCGGCTTTATTAGTCATTACGCTGATAACCGTATCGCTCGCTTTTGCGCAGGATAAGGCGCAAAAGATTGACGAGATGCTGAGGACCTATTACGATTACGGGCAATTTAACGGTTCGGTGCTGGTCGCCGACGGCGGCAAAGTCATTTACAAAAAAGGCTTCGGAATGGCTAATTTTGAATGGGAAATTCCCAACCAGCCGGATACAAAATTCCGCATCGGTTCGGTGACCAAGCAATTTACGGCGGCGCTGATTCTCCAGCTTGTCGAGGAAGGCAAAATCAAGCTCGACGGTCGTGTTACCGATTATCTTCCCGATTATCGAAAGGAAACGGGCGAAAAGGTAACCGTTCATCAACTCCTCAATCATACTTCGGGAATTCCAAGCTATACGGGACTTCCGGGATTTATCGCCAATGAAAGCCGCAATCCGTATGCGGTTAAGGATTTTGTCAAAAAATTTGCCAGCGGCGATCTCGAATATGAGCCGGGTTCAAAATTCAGCTACAACAATTCGGGCTATTTTCTGCTCGGCGCGATTATCGAGCACGTTGCCGGCAAGCCTTACGCAAAGGTTTTGCAGGAACGCATTCTCGATCCGCTCGGAATGAAAGATACGGGTTATGATCTTCATGCGCCGCTCATCAAAAAACGCGCCTGGGGTTATCAAAAAACGCCCAACGGCTACGTCAACGCCGCGTATCTCGATATGTCGCTTCCATACGCCGCAGGCTCTATGTATTCAACTGTCGAAGACCTTTACAAATGGGATCAGGCGCTCTACGAAAATAAAATAATTTCCGCCGAGAGCAAAAAACTGATGTTCACGCCCGGACTTTCCGATTACGGTTACGGATTTGTTATTGCCGACCGACCAATCGGAAAAACCGAGCAAAAGACCAAAATCATCCAGCACGGCGGCGGCATAAATGGTTTTAACAGTCTCTTTACAAGATTGGTTGACCAGAAACACACAATCGTCATCCTCGACAATGTCGGAATGGGTCGTTATCAC
>DATHTS010000527.1:0-3627 GCA_035462935.1 Pyrinomonadaceae bacterium | reverse complement strand
TGTCCTGGAAAATCTCAGCTTTGCCGACTGGCAAAAACTCGCCGCCGGGCAAACAATCGCTGCCGCATCCGATCCGCTTGGCAATACCGCACTCAGGCAATTCAAGCAGGGAACGGTCTTAAATTACGGAATGGCTGTTTATAACGCAAAACTCGATGCGGCGCGAAAGCCGAATCTAACGCTGCAGACGAGGATTTTCCGCGACGGGAAACTTTATTTTGAAGGAAAGCCGGCTCCGGTTGAGACTGCCGGGCAAACCGATTTGGGAAGAATAAAGGCTTCCGGTTCGATAAGTTTAGGAAGCGCAATGCCGCCCGGCGATTATGTTTTGCAGATGGTTGTAACGGATAATTTGGCAAAAGAAAAACGGAAAATAGCCGCGCAATTCGTTCAGTTTGAGATTGTTCAATGAAATTAGTGAGCGGTAAGCGGTGAGCAGTGAGCAGACATCGAATGCTAAAATAAATTGAATATTTAATCTAGAGCAATTCAAGTTTGGATAAACGGGTCCGCCGCCGCCTGCGCCTACATAGCGGTTGAATTTAGAAAACTTGAATGTTTATGGTAAAAGTCCGGGTTGGGGAACTTAAACCATCCGCTACCGTAGATGGTTCTGACTTTTTTACCATAAATTCAATCCTTAACCGCTCTATAACAGCAGCTTAAAATAAAAGATTTAAAATCTGCTCACTGCTCACCGCTTACCGCTCACTGCTTATCATCAGTTACACGCACCAAATCCGACAAGCCTTCCGCTTCTTCTACCTCGTCGAAATTAGTTTCGAATTTTATGCTGTTGGGAATGCGCGGGAAATTTTGATTCGGTCGAACCATTTCCGGCGGAATTGTTTCTTCGGGCGGCACAAATGAAGGAATCTCGTAACGGTCATCCTGCATCGCGTCCTTGCTGACGATTTCGGCAATATCGCCCAGATCAATAAAATAATCAGCCACGTCAATCAAACGCGGCGCGGTGTTCGAGCGAAATCCCGCAACTTCGACGCGGCAGCCTTTGTAGGCGACGGCATTTACGGCATAGACAAAATCTTCATCGCCGGAAACCAGCACGGCTGTATCGTAACGTCCCGCAAGGCTCAACATATCAACCGCAATCTCCACGTCGAGATTTGCCTTGCGCGTGCCGTCGTAAAAGGTTTTCAATTCCTTCTGCACGACGCGGAAACCGTTGCGCCGCATCCACAAAAGAAAACCCTGCTGGCGTTCGGCGCCCGCGTCAACTCCGGTGTAAAAAAAAGCGCGGAGCAGACGACCGTCGCCTAAAAGAACGCGCAAAAGTTTATTATAATCAATATCTACGTTGTGAAACCGCGCCGCATGAAAAAGATTATTGCCGTCAATAAATATTGCCACGCGACCGCGATGTCCGAACTGCCAGGACGGATTGGTGATCGTGTCAGTCTGCATTTTAAGAAACCCCCTTAAGTCGAAAAATCGAAAGCGAGTTCGACCACAAGGTGAATTTCTGTCGGAAAGACGGAAGGAACGAATTTTTGCTGGTAAACTAAACTAAAATCTTATACTGCCAATCAATTTATAATGTATAATCTAAATCGTTTGCCGAAGCTCTTTCGGCTTGCAATAGAATTTTAATAAATAACTTTTTATTCCGTTTTCTTAAAAAATTAACCGCTGGTCAAACAAATATAAGTCTAATATATTGTGCCTTTTCGAGTAAGAAAAGGTCAAGCCGATTTTAAATTTTATGGAAAAGAACCCCGAAAATCTCTATTCAAACGAGTGGCTCGACAATTTGCCCGTCACGACGGAAAATCCCGCTTTCGCGGCTGATGAAATGATCGCCTGTTCCAAGTGTCAAAGGTCGAATCCGCCGACGCGCCTGAAATGCCTGTATTGCGGCGCGCAGCTTGAATTCAGCGAAGCGCAGGTGGCGCATCTGAAGCCAATTTTACGAAAAATGGAGGCTTGGGAAAAAGGATTTAATTTGATTTATCAGCCGGAAGAAAAAACTTCGAATGAAACAAACATAAAAGAAATCGCCGGATTGACGCGCCTTGAAACGGACGCTGTGCAGAACATTATCGAAGCGAAAAAGCCTCTGCCTTTGGCGCGCGCCGAATCGGAAAAAGAAGCGGAAGTAGTCGGGAAAAGATTGCTTGAACTTGGCGTTGAAACCTTTGTTATTCCCGATGAAGCGTTGGGAATCGAAAAACCGCCGCGTCGTTTGCGCGGGATTGAATTTTCCGAAGATAAAATTATTCTGATTCTTTTTAATGAAGATGAAATTAGGGAAATCTGTCAAGAAGATTTAAATTTAATCGTTTCCGGCGCGGTTTTTATGAAAAGAGTTGAGGCGACGGAAAAGCGCAATCGCAAAGGCGAAAACAAGATTCTGAAAACCGTCGAGATGGCTTCGGACGAGATTTTGATTGATATTTACAGCCGAGCGGATTCCATCGGATTTCGCATCGAGCAGAAAGGTTTCGATTTTTCGGTTCTCGGCGCGGAGAAGGGAATTTTGGCGGCGGAAAATACGCGGAAGCTCATCGAAAAATTAAGAGAATTTGCGCCCCGTGCGAAATTCGTTGATGATTATTTAAAAATCCGCGCTGTTTTGGGAAGCGTCTGGGAAATCGAGCAGCACACCGATTCGCAGGGCTTAAAACGCGAGCGTTTCGGGCGTTTTAATTTGGGAAACGTTACGACCGTCAACAATCTGGCGCAATTTACTAAGTATTCACGTCTGCAATGGCATCTGTTATGAAAAAAAAGTCGAGAAAGGGAGAAGGGGAGAAAGGGAGAAGGGGAGAAAGGGAGAAAATTAAATCTGGAGTCTGGAATCCGGAATCTGGAATTAACAAAGACCGAAGACCAAAGCCCGAAGACCGCGAAGCTAATTCAATAATTTACGGCGTTCTTCCCGTTTCGGAAGCCTTACGCGCGGAAAACCGACGAATCGAAAAAATCCTTATTGCCGAAGGAGCGCAGGAAAAGAGAGTTTCAGAGATTATCGCATTGGCGCGGAAAAACGGCGTTCCCTTCCAAAAAATCGGCAGGGAAGATTTGGCTCGGATGGTCGAGCCGGGCGCGAATCATCAAGGCATTGCAGCGATGACGGCTTCGGCGGATTATGCGGATGCGGACGAGCTTTTAGAGGAAATTAAAACTAAGGAAAATGCCTTGCTTGTCGTTTTAGACGGCGTGGAAGACCCGCGAAACTTGGGCGCGATTTTGCGTGTCGTGGAATGCGCGGGCGCGGGCGGCGTTTTTATTCCCGAACGCCGCGCCGTCGGTTTGACCGAGACGGTGGCGAAAACGTCCGCTGGAGCGACCGAATATGTCAAAGTCGCCAAAGTTACAAATCTCGCGCGTTTGATTGACGAGCTAAAAGCGAATAACATTTGGACAATCGGAACAAGCGCGGAAGCCGAGACGGATTACACGGATTGGGATTGGCGACAGCCTTCGGCGCTTGTTTTGGGAAGCGAAGGAAAAGGCTTGCACCGATTAGTGGCGGAAAAATGCGATGTGCTTGTAAAAATCCCCATGCAGGGAAAAATCGAATCTTTGAACGTTTCCGTTGCCGCAGGCGTTATACTTTTTGAAGCAATCAGACAAAGAGAAAAAGTAAAAAGTAAAAAGTAAAAA
>DATHTS010000526.1:0-2866 GCA_035462935.1 Pyrinomonadaceae bacterium | reverse complement strand
GGTTCTTTGTCTGGCTTTCGGTCTGCCGTGTTCATTCAAACCGTATAATTCGATAGTTTTTTCGGCTCTTTGGATATCTATTTCCAAACGGTCAGGATTAGGAATAATTTTTCCCGTTTTCGTGTCGTATTGAAAATAATATTCAAACGAATATTCTGAAACATCAGGTTTTAGAAGTTTTCTGTCGAAATTCTCCAACTTTGATTCCTGACATTTTGAACAGCAGTAAAATAAGTTTTTCCAAGCGTACGCCAAGCGCGGAAATTGCGATTTCGGTTTGAAATGTTCTATCGAATTAGCACTAATAGGCTCAACGGGAAATCCGTCGCAAAAAGAACAATGCGCATCTTCTCTCTCGCCTGAGGTGGAAGTCATTTTCATCAATATCGGCAGAAGCAACAAGTTAATTCTTTGACCTTGATGTTGCGTCCAAGAAAATACGGCAAACGGATTTGCGTCTCTTCGATTCTTAAATCTTCTTCCCCAATTTTTATACTTCTTCGTCAAAAACTCCGGCGCGGGAAGTCTTTCAATTTTCATCATAGCGAGAATTCTTTTCCTTTTCGACGGCTCAACTGGCGAAGTTCTATTTGAACAATGGCGTTCAGTTCATCGCTTTGTTCAGCAAGAGATTTCGCCAAACTCAATAATTTCTTTTCATCAATCTTTTTGCCGTTTCTAACGATTTTGTAGAATTTATCTAAATCCTCCTGGGTTTTTCCACCAAACTCTTTATCAATACCAAAAATCTCGCTTAAAACAGTTTGATAGCTGATTCCATCCTCTGATCTAACGATTCCAGCAACCTTTGCCTTTCCGTTTTCGAGTTCCAACTTATAAACCCAAGCATCATCAACCGAATTAACAACAAATGGCGAATGCGTCGAAACAAAAATCTGTGAGTTTTTGAAAAGTTTCTGCACGACGGGCAAAACTTTTCTCTGCCAAGCCGGATGCAAATGCACTTCGATTTCGTCAAGCAAAAGAATCAAATTCTTTTCAAAAATCGGCAAATCATCTTGCCATTTCAGCAAATCAACTCTGCCAAGTAAATCGGCAATCCAACTTATCAAAGACCGCAAACCATCAGGCAAAACGTCAAAATCCAATTCTTTCCCGTTGACCTTGGTTATCAAATTTGTCGGTTCAGTTTCTAAATCAAATTCAACCTTCCAAGAAGTTATTTCAGAAAGTGCCTGCTCAATTGATTTTATAACGTTAGCAAATTTTTTCGACTTTTCTTCATTTCGCCCTTTTTCAATCGCGCTTTTTGAGATGTTGTTTGCGATTAACTGATTTATTGTTATTTGATTTTCTTTACTATAATCCTTTACAAATTCAAGTGACTGCGATAGAGGGTTAAACTCTCTAGGTTCATAAATTGCTTCGACTCTTTCAGATTGGATTTGACGATAACCAGAAAAGGCAAAAACTGCGTAATCATATGAATATAAAGTGCTTGATTCTAAAGAATTCTCATACGTTATAAATTCTTTGTCATAATGGGTTTTTGTAAGTGCTTCTACACCTACCATTCGACTTTTGTAAACTAATACTTTTGCAGAATCAAACTCGATGAAGGCACTACTTTGTAGTAGATTCTTAAATCTTTTATTAAATAAATTACTCGCAGGGCGTTTATTGACTGTACCGAAATTATCAAATGCGCTTGCCAATGCCATTAAAATCGTAGTTTTACCTGTTCCATTTTCACCTGTAAAGATGTGAATTTCCGCTTTATCTTTGGCAGGGCAAGGCTGAAACTCAATCGTTTCATCATCGAAAACGCCAATATTCTTCAATTGCAGCTTACGGATTTTCATATCCTTAAAAAGTTAATTTTCTTTGTTTTTGTCGCCGGAAGGAAATCATCTCTCGAATTTAAGCATTCATTTTCGAGCTTTAAAGCTAATTTTTCGCGTTCGTGGGTTTCGGTTTCGTGCGCGTGATCAATTTTTTCGCTGAGGCGTTTTATCTCAAAAGCTAATCCTTGAACCAGAATTGTCAGTCTTTCAACCTCTTCGCGCACTTCTTTTATATCGGTGCGGTTTCGCTCAGTTTCCTTTGAAAGAATGAGCAATTGGGTCGCCCATTCGTAGATTTCCTTCCACATAAAATTTAAGCCGCTTTTTCCAGTTGTTCGAGCATTGCGCGGGTGCGGGCTTTCATTCTTTCAATATCTCGCTGGTCATTATCCATTTTTTCCTTGTTTTTTTTGACTTCTTCAAAAATTTTATGGACTTCCGCCTTTATTTCTTCGGTTTCTTTTGCCGAAAGCTGTTCTTCAATAATTACATCTTGCATAGCTTTTCTCCTCAAGAAATTTTAGCACAGAAATTTTTATTCCTTCTCCCGAATAATAAACGTCGGCACCATTCCGCCGCCGCTCGATACGTTGGCAAGTTCCGTCGAAGAAAGCCGCGTGAATGCCGAGCCGACTATTCCATTAAAAAGAAGCGGGTCGAGATCAACGAGTTGCTCGATCATCTGGAAATTTCCGGCGGCGTCGAGCATTGGAAACGTTTCTTTGGAAGTTCGGACGCGCTCCTGGACAAGATAATCGCCGTCATCCAGGGCAATTTTTATCGCCTCGTCCCATTCGCCTTCCGCCGAAGCCCAGCCGATATAAATGCCGTGACCGCCGTAATCGTCGTTTGGTTTCAGGACTAATTTGTTTAAATTCGCCCGCGTCCATTCGACCAGATCAATTTCCTCGCCGTAAAACTCGGTTTTTTCTTCGCGGAATTTTCGCGTCCAAGGAACGTGCGCTTTGATGGCTTTCAGTTCGTCTTCGGTAAAAAGATGCGCGTATTTTTCGTTTGTCAAAACGGCGAAAATCGCTATTTTATGCACGATTTTCGAGAGG
>DATHTS010000525.1:0-2018 GCA_035462935.1 Pyrinomonadaceae bacterium | reverse complement strand
CAAACAGGTTCTCCGTCAATTCCGAAAACGATAATTCCGGTGAAACCGAAAACGATAATTCCTCTGCTGCTTTCAACAAATGACCAGGTTGATCCGTCGGCACTCTCTTCCGAGCAAGTCTGAATTTCATCCGATCCGGTATAATCGCCTAATAAAATCCCTGCATTAGCATTCGAAGCGCCCATAATAATTACACCAAACAAAACCAACGTTGCGACAAAATTCTTAATATTTTTCATTTTCTCTCTTCTCCTCTTTTTCAATTTTTTAATTTTTTGGAAGCCTTTCGCTTCGTTCTGACTTTCTAAATGTCAATTGCCGTGCCAAAAAACAGCACAGACTTGTTGCTTTCTCTAACTTTCGTTATTACACCATTTAGAGACGAAATTCAGATTGCTTTTTTGATAAAAATAAATTATCTGAAAAGTGTGTAGCTTGTTGCCACTTTTTTCGGGTTTTCCAATAAATGCCCGATGAAATAAGAACAATATGAAGAATGACGGATGTGTATCAGTTATACAGTGTGAATGAGGTATCCAACAAAAAATTTTCGCGCAAAAATTAAGGTTTTGTATTCCAGCAGACCGAATAAATGCTTTCACGGTTTTATTATTTAAGGCGGGTTAAAGCAAAAAGATTGGCTAGGGTAGCATCCAACCGAACGGCTCGGATAACGTCCCAACCTATCTTTTCAGCGAAGAAAGAAGCCCGGTTGAAAAACCGGGCTTTTTTATTTTTACTATTTTTCTTTGCTATTTGTTTGTAAAATCTGTCTGGATTTTTAAATCAAAAATAGATTGGATAACACAACAAGCTTTGCTGCGGAGAATTTCGCAGAGTGATTCGATTTCTGTTGCATTTGTCCTTTTGCTCTTTCACTATTCCTCCAAATACCTCACAGACATTGAGCGAAATTTTTCATTCAATAAAATCATTGCCTTTTCAGGCTTTCAGATGATATTATTTTTTGGGCGGACGCTTTCTGCCTATCCCATTTAATAAATTTTCCCCGCGTCTTTTCTTCCAACCTAATAAAACCAATCTTCCGGTCAACTCGGACTTCTTTTATGAGCCAAAGCAAAACTTCCACTGTGTATAAAATTTTCGTTATCGCATTGGGCAGCCTTTGTTTCGTTTACGCTTGTCTTAATTTGGAGGCGGACGTTTTTAGCTGGGGTTATGTTCTTTTGCTTGTTTTGGCTTCGCTGCTCGCGCCGAGAATAAGTCTGATTTTACCTTATTCCAACTTTGCGATAAGTTTTTCCGACGCGATAATCTTTCTCACCTTTTTAATTTTCGGCGGCGAAGCGGCGATAATTATGGCAAGTGTCGAAGTCGTTGCCGCCTGTTTTTACTTGAAGACGCAAGGCGGGAAATTCGGTAATTTAATGATCCCGGCAAATGCCGCCTCAAGCGCTCTTTCCACTACAATTTCCTATTTCGTTTTGATTCTGTTTCTGCGCCAAACCGGAATCGAGCTTCAATCCGGCAATTTATTAAACTTAATCGGCGTTTTAGGCGTTCTCGCGCTCTCGCAATTCCTTATTTCCTCCAGCCTTGCCGCCGTCTTTCACGCTTTAAAAGAAGACGTTAATCCGTGGATAATATGGAAAAGAGAATGTTTATCGAGTTCGATGACGCAAATTGTGGGCGCGGTTTTGGCGGGTGTCGTCTATAAATTAATAAACAACGCGGCTCTAACAAATATCCTCATAGCCGCAGCCATTTACGCCGTTTTTTATCTGAGCTACCGGCAAATGATAAACGACATCAACAATTCGATTGAAAAAGCCGAACTCGCCGAACGCGAGCGCGGCGAAGCCGAAAAAAAACGCGCCGAAGAAGCCGAGCAGAATCTCGCTCGAATGAATTCTCTTTTCGAGGAACAGGAAAAAATCAGCCGCGCCCTGCAGAAAAGTAAGGAAGAACTCGAACGCTCTACTTATTACGATCCGCTGACCGGCGTTTTCAACCGAAAATATCTTATCGAACGGCTCGAGCTTTTATTGGATTTGGGG
>DATHTS010000524.1:0-1755 GCA_035462935.1 Pyrinomonadaceae bacterium | reverse complement strand
AAATTAAATAGAAAAAGTTATGCAAAAAAAAGCAATTGAATTTGCCGTTTCACGACACAAATCACTTAGCCTTAATCCTCAAAACCCAAGAGAATACGGAATAAATAAGCCGGGGGTTAAAGGAAGTTTGTGGATTAGCACATATAAAGGAAGAAAATACAAAGGAACAAGAGTGCAAACTACCGGCGAAGTCGCATCCATTTTAAATGATCACATTGAACAGCTTCAAAGTAGCGATTATGTTGGAGAACATCACGAATATAAATATTGGTATATTGAAGATTCTCGTGATGTTGAGAAAATAATTGATATTTTGGGACGAAGCTAAAATTACAGTTATGAAGTCTTTTCAGGTTGGAAATGTAACTTTAGGAAACGGGAACTTAGCTTTTATCTTGGGTCCGTGTGTTGTTGAGAATGAACAACACGCGCTTTTTATGGCGAAGGAGATTAAAGATATTTGCGAAAATGTCGGCGTTGAATTTGTTTATAAATCTTCTTTCGATAAGGCGAATCGCAGCTCGATTGAAAGTTTTCGCGGAAAGGGATTGGCATTCGGTTTGGAAGTTTTAGCGAAAGTTAAAGAAGAAATCGGTGTCCCGGTAATCACAGACGTTCATGAAACTTGGCAAGTGGAAAAAACGGCTGAAGTTGCGGACATTTTACAGATTCCGGCTTTTCTTTGTCGGCAAACCGATTTGTTAGTCGAATCGGCAAAGACGGGAAAAGCCGTTAATGTTAAAAAGGGACAATTTCTTGCGCCTTGGGATGCGAAGAATATTGTCGAGAAACTGCAGAATACGGGCTGCGAAAAAATTCTGCTGACGGAGCGCGGCGCGAGTTTCGGTTACAATAATCTGGTTGTGGATTTGAGAAGCTTTCCGATAATGAGAGGTTTCGGCGTGCCGGTTGTTTTTGACGTTACGCACAGCTTGCAGCTTCCGGGCGGACTTGGCAAGGCAACGGGCGGGCAGTCGGAATACATCGAAAACTTTGCTCGTGCGGGTGTGGCTTGCGGCGTGGACGCGGTTTTTATGGAAGTTCACGACAATCCGGCGAAAGCTCCGTCAGATGGTCCGAATCAATTGCCTTTAAATAAATTGGAAAAACTTTTGTTCAAACTGAAGGAAATACACGAAATTATCCAAAAATAATCAGCCAATGAAAAAAACTCTTTACCTTATATATATATGCTTTATATTTGTCTGTTCGGTTTACGCGCAGGATGACAGTCGCGCTACGGCGACGTGGCAAGTGCAGAGATACGATATTACGGCGACTTTACCGCAGACGGAAGCCGACAGATTCTTAAATGTAAAAGCTGTTTTGAATTTGAAAAATATTTCGAGCAGCGCGGCTTCGCGGCTGACGTTGCGGATTTCCGATAAAGCGGAAGTTTCGGATGTAAAAGTGAACGGTGCAACCGGCGATTTCAGCAAGGGCGTTGAAAAGATTGATGCCAACCGCAATTTGCAGAGAACGATTGTGCGTTTGCCTTCGGTTGCGCCGAACGCGACAGCTTCGGTTGAGGTTAATTATAAGTTAAAGGTTGAGGAAAATTCCGGTTTGAATGCTCTTTCGCTTGTCGGTTCGCAGTTCTTGCCGCTTTCGTTTTGGTATCCGACACCGAATAGCTGGTATTTTGCGCGAGGCGCGGATTACGCGCCGTTTCGCTTGCAGGTAAATTCGGCTAGCGGTTTGAATGTAGTTTCTTCGGGCGCGGAAAGCGCGAGTGGTTTTGAGCAAAAGTTAAAC
>DATHTS010000523.1:0-2158 GCA_035462935.1 Pyrinomonadaceae bacterium | reverse complement strand
GAGCGCGTCGCCCGTCTGCCGGATGGTCAAATTCGGCTCGGCTTCGACAAGTTGGAGATTGACGCCCGGATTTTTCATCGAAAACAGAAAGGGATGCCCGACCAGCGCTGACAGCGACTTTTCCCAATCGAACTCGTAGGTGTATCCGCCGTAATAATAATAATCCGAGTGTTTATTCATCGCCGTCTTGACGACCAGCGAATCCTGTTCGGTGAGATTTTTAACGTCGCGTTCAAACAGTCTTTTCAAAGCGATGTTGCGCCCGCTCGTCCACCCATTTTTGCTGAATTTCTGCTCGACGGGTTGAATTTCCCTGTGCTGAAAGTCGAGCAGCCACGCGACACGCGTTTCGTTTGGTTTCGCCTTTTTCTCCGTTTTCCCCTGAACTTTTTCCGCCACCGTGAGCAGCGTGTTCAGAGCGCGTTCCCAATCCGCAAGCGGCGGGATGAGATTTCCGACCGGCTCGAATCCGAGTTCGTTTTTTAATTTTTCGGCGGTTTCTCTGGCGCGAGCGCTCGATTTTCCGTTCAAATCTCTCTCGACGATCTGCTCTAAAATCTGCGCCGCTTCTTCCGCATCTTTTTGGTAAATGCTGAGGCGATAGTCGCGCAAAAGCCTCATCCCGAAACGGTCGCGGTTATACCACGAGGAAAATTCGCTTAAAGGAAAATTTGCCTGAATCGCCGCGACCGTTTCGTCAAACCAGTCTTCGCGCCGCGCTTCGCGGGTAAAAAATTCCTTGAGTTCCGCGTCTTTAATTTGAAAACCGCTTCCCCAATATTCCTTCGTGTTTTGCAGAAAGCCTTTATGAATCAGAGAATTTCTGAACAAGGAAAGATACTGCGCCGAATAGGCTTTGCCTTCGGGCGTTTTTAAGCCGAGAACTCTTAAAAGCTTCTGAAATTCCTGCCCGTTAATTTGTTCCCGGAAAATGGAAAGACACTGCAAAATTCTGCGCTCGTTCGGCGAAATTTTTGCCAGTTTTTCTTCCAAATCAATCATACTTTTTGTTAAACCACGAAGATACACGAAGGAAACACGAAGTTTTTTTCTTACTTCAAATTGCATTTCCCGTTTTCCCCTTTTCTTCTTTTTATCTTTAGCTTTCTCTTCGTGTAATCTTCGTGTTCCTTCGTGGTTTAAATCTTCACGCATTCACCGCGCTTCAAAAACTGCCCGTCGCCAGCCTTTCCGAGATGCTCTCCGTTTTCAATCACAACGCGACCGCGCGACAAAACGGTTTCGACTTTGCCTTTTACGCGCCAGCCTTCGTAGGAGGAATAATCAACGTTCATATGCTCGTTTTCGACGCCGAAAGTGTGTTCCTTTTCCGGGTCGAAAATCACGATGTCGGCGTCGCTTCCTACGGCGATAGTTCCTTTTTTCGGGAAAAGCCCGAACATTTTCGCGGCGGCGGTCGAAGTCAGCTCGACAAAACGATTCAGAGAAATTCGATTTTCGACGACTCCGCCATTGTAGATCAACGACATTCGATTTTCCACGCCCGGCGCGCCGTTCGGGATTTTCGAGAAATCGTCTTTGCCCAGTTCCTTTTGCTCCTTCATACAAAACGGGCAATGGTCGGTGGAAATTACTTGCAAATCATCCATCTTCAAGCCTTTCCAGAGTTCGGCTTGATTATGTTTTTCGCGCAGAGGCGGCGTCATCACAAACTTCGCACCCTCGAAATCTTCGCCGTAATCTTCGATTGAATGAAAAAGATACTGCGGGCAGGTTTCGGCAAAGGCGGGAATTCCGCGATCTCGCGCTTCGCGGACTTGATTAAGCGCGTCGGCGCACGACAAATGCACGATATAAACGGGCGATTCAGCCATTTCCGCAATCGCAATCGCGCGGTGCACGCCTTCGGCTTCGGCAATCGTCGGGCGCGTCAGAGCGTGATATTTCGGCGCGGTTCGACCTTTTTCCAAAGCGCGTTTGATGATTTCGTTGATGACAATCCCGTTTTCCGCGTGCATACAAATCAAGCCGCCGCGCTCGCCCGCCGCGCTCATCGCGCGAAAAATCGTCGCGTCGTCCGCCAGAAAAACGCCCGGATAAGCCATAAATAACTTAAAGCTCGTTACGCCTTCGTCCATCACGGTGTAAAGCTCTTCGGTGTTACGGTCTTCAAACTCGGTCGTGATGAGATGAAACC
>DATHTS010000522.1:0-3664 GCA_035462935.1 Pyrinomonadaceae bacterium | reverse complement strand
ATTGAAATCACCACGCTGATGTTAAAAAGCGCCTGCACGATGATTCCGGTGATAATCCCGATGCCGAGCAGTTTGCCGAACCTGTCCGGCGCAAGCAGCGCGGCGCGCGTTCCGCGCCAGAGCAAGAGGGCGAAAGCGACGACAACTCCCAAAGTTCCGATCAATCCGAGTTCCTCGCCGACCACCGCGAAGATAAAATCCGAATACGGATACGGCAAATAAAAAAGCTTCTGCTGACCTTTGGCGAAACCCTCGCCCAGAATTCCGCCCGAACCGATGGCGTAAAGCGACTGCACGACCTGATAACCGGCATCGTCGGCGTGTTTGAATGGGTCGAGAAACGCCATCAATCTTTCAACTCGCCAGGGCGCGAAAATCAATGCAGCAGTTCCAACGATCAACATCGCCGCGCCGACTGCCGCCAGATGAAGAATCTTCGCGCCCGCCGCAAAATAAACGGTCGTGAAAATCGCTCCTAAAACAATCGCCGTTCCCAAATCCGGGTCAAGAAAAACCAAACCGCCCAGAATCGCTAAAACCAAAATTGACGGCAGAACCGTTTCCTTCAGTTCGCCGACCGCGTTTTCTTTTTCCGTCAAAAAATAAGCCAGAAAAATCGGCAGAGCGATTTTGGCAAGCTCCGACGGCTGGAAAGAAAATCCCGGAATACGAATCCATCGCCGCGCACCGTTTATCGGCGGAAAACCGAAAACAATCAGCAAAAGAACAATCGTAGCTATCAAAATCCCATAAACCACATATTTGTTCTGCCAAAAGCGATAATCAACCCGGCTGGCGGCGAACATCACCGCCAAACCCGCGAGCGTGAATCCGAATTGCTTGTAAAAATATGTAAACTGGCTGACCCCTTCGCTTTCTCTTAAAGCAATCATCGCCGAAGCTGAATAAACCATCACCGCACCGAAAAGCGCCAGCCCGGCGGCGATTGCAAACAGAAACCAATCAATTCGGAGTTTTTTTGCCATTTAGATTAACGTTAAAATTTTTCCCAAATAATTCAACCTGCTTTTCCATTAGCCCAGCCGTTCACGGCTGGGAACACATTACAATAAAAATTTCCAGCCCGTTTCAACGGGCTTCGACATCGGCTTTAGCCAATAATTTTGCTTCTAAAGTATCCGACAATTTACCGTTTCGATGATGATTTTCCTGATTGTCAATATAACGCTCGACTTTATAACACTCGTCGCGTCTCAGACTTACAACTCCATATCCTTCTTGCCAGCGCAGCTTGAAACTCGGACTAATTTCGTGATTGACGCGAAAAGAAGTCGCCCCTTTGATCTGTCCGATAAATTCGCTTATCAAAGTTGTCGGACGCAAACGCGCCAGCAAATGAACATGATCCGGCATTGCATTATGTCGGAGCGGCAACCCGCCTCGATTTTTCACTTCTTCATTTAAAAGCATCAGAAATTGTCCGCGCCAATTCCTGTCAATCAACGGCTGCCGCGAATGTGTCGCCCAGACAAAATGAAGATAAATCTGATGAAATGTATGCGACATAACCTTTTGGTAAGCCCCGTGAACGGGGCTGGATAATTTTTTTAACCTTTTCCCAACCGTAAACGGTTGGGCTAATGGAAAAATCGTTTTTTCAATATTAGCCTCGAAAATCTGCGGCTTGTCCTTTCGTTAATTTTAGAACTTCCTGCTTGAAAATCCTTCCCCTTTCCTCAAAACTCTGGAACATATCGAAACTCGCGCAAGCCGGCGCGAGCAAAACGCTGTCGCTGTTTTCGGCGTTTTCAAAGCTTTTCAAAACCGCATCCCGCATCGAATCAGCGCGAACGATTTCCGCCGTGTTTTTCAATTGATTTTCGATATTGTCAGCATCCGCGCCGATCAAAACCAATTTGCGAACTTTTTTTTCAATCAATCCGGCGAGCGGCGCGTAAGGCGCGTTTTTGCCCAAACCACCCAAAATTAAAACGATTTCGCCGTCTTCTTCCGCCAACGCTTCGAGCGCCTTCAAAGTCGCATCAACCGAAGTCGCTTTCGAGTCGTTGTAAAACTTTACGCCTTCGATTTCTTCGACAAATTCGAGGCGATGCTCCACGCCTTTGAAATTGCGAATCGTTTCGCGCATCGAATCCGGCGAAGCGCCGCAGGCTAGCCCAGCAGACAGAGAAGCCAGAACGTTTTCAACGTTGTGCAGACCGCGAAGAAAAATTTGGTCGCGCGTTGTTAAAATCTTTTCCTTGCCGTTTGCGCGGCAAATTAAATCACGCCCGCGCAAGAATAAACCTTCTTCCAGTTCTTTAGCCGTGCTGAAAAGAACGACATTCGCTTTCAAACCGCTCGCCCAACTCAAAGTAATTTCGTCATCCCCATTCAAAATCGCCGCATCTTCGGCGCTTTGATTAATAAAAAGCCGGTGTTTGGCGGCGGCGTAATCAGTGAAAAAGTCATATCGGTCAAGATGGTTTGGCGTTACGTTCAAACAGATACCGACATTCGGGCGAAAATCTTTGATTGTTTCGAGCTGAAAACTCGAAAGCTCGCAAACCGTCCAGCCGTTTTCCGTTGAAGTTTCCACCAAATCAAGAAGGGGCGTGCCGATATTTCCGCCGACCTGCGTTTCGATTCCCGAATTTTTCAGTAGTTCGCCAATCAAAGTCGTCGTCGTCGTTTTGCCGTTCGAGCCGGTGATTCCGACGATTCTGCCTTTTAAAAATCTGTAAGCCAATTCGATTTCCCCGATAACTTCGCCGTCTTTCCGGTCAACATAACGCGCCGGAATCGTGTTGGTCGGAACGCCCGGCGAAATCACAACCAAATCAATCTGGTCTAGAAGCCAGGAGGGAAGTTTGCCGTCAATCAAACCGACATTGAACTTTTCTTTCAAAGAACGCGCTTCATCCGTCCATTCCACAATCGCCTTTTTATCGTGCAAAGCGACAATCGCGCCGCGTTCCGCCAAAAATTTGGCAGAAGCGACGCCGGATTTTCCCGCGCCTAAAACTAAAGATTTTCTTCCCTCTAAGTTCATAGTTCGTGATTCGTTGATTGTTATATTTCTTGCATCAATTGCAACTAACAACTAACGACGAACAACTATCGAAGCTTTAATGTTGACAAACTCAACAAAGCGAAAAGTATCGCCACAATTACAAACCGGAAAACAATTTTCGGTTCTCTCCAACCGGACATTTCGAAATGATGATGCAGCGGCGTCATTTTGAAAATGCGTTTGCCCGGATTTCCCGTCCGTTTGGTCAACTTGAAAATCCCCACTTGCAGCATCACCGACGCGGCTTCCAGGATAAAAACGCCGCCGATAAACGGCAATAAAAATTCCTGTTTTGTCAAAATCGCCACCGTTCCGAGCGCTCCGCCGATTGCCAAAGAGCCGACATCGCCCATAAAAACTTCCGCCGGAGGCGAGTTATACCAGAGAAAGCCTAGCGACGCGCCGACCATCGCGCCGCAGAATACCGTCAGTTCCGCCGCTTCCGGTTTATGCGTGATGTCGAGATAATCAGCCCAGCGGCGGTCGCTGGAAACATAAGTCAAAGCGGTCAGCGCCGACATCGCGATAAAAGTTACGCTGGTCGCCAATCCGTCCAAACCGTCGGTCAGATTAACCGCGTTTGACGAGCCGAGCAGAACGAAAGCAATAAAGAACAGATAAACCCATGGT
>DATHTS010000521.1:0-4972 GCA_035462935.1 Pyrinomonadaceae bacterium | reverse complement strand
GAATCAGGCTCGAAGGTATTTAAAATATCAGCCAATTCGCCTTTCGTGCCGACATCGTCCGCGCCTTTCACTTGTTTTGAAAGCGAGGTCGCCAGCATCGTGACAACAAAGCCGTTCTGCATTCCGGGTCGCGCGGTCGGGACAAACATCCGTCTGCCCCAAAGCGTAATTTTTTCGCCGCTTTTGGTTACGCCTTCTCCGCGAAACTTTACTTCGTAGGCTCTCCAGCCGTTATTTACTACCGTTTCGCCTTCGGAAATAACCCGGTAATTCGGAATAATCTTCTCCAAATCCTCGTTTGATTCTTCGACCAGCTTCGGAAACAGCTCCAAATCTTTCTGAAAAGTTCCATTGCTCGCATATGGACTAACCATAAATTGCTCAATCGGCGTTCCGGTCGAAGCATCTTTTGAAACGTCTATGAATTTGGTTTCGGCTTGGTTTACCTTCCAATCTTTGGGGTAATAAAGCGAGAAGGCGAGAAAATCCTTGACCAGATTTTTGCTCAGATTTTCTTTCGAATTGGCAAAATAAACGGAATCGGGCGGCGCATCTATTTGGCGCGGCAAAGGCGGAACTTCGATGTTTTGCTGCGGCGGCGCGGATTGCTCGGTATTTACCGGGACTTCAGAAACTGCGGGCTGTTCGACCGGAGCGATTGTTTCCGTCGCGGCAAACTCCTGCTGCTGCGGACGGGTATAAAAATAATAAAGAACGCCCGCAGTTATTCCTAAAAGAAGCAAAACTCCGAGAATCGAAAGCCAAGCGCGGCTTGAACTCGCCGCTTTTGCCGGTTCGATAGAGCGTTTTTTCCAAGCCAAATCATCCGCCGGTTTTTCCTGAGCGATTTCTTCCGCCGCTTCCTCCTTTTTCTCGCTTGTTTTATCCTGCGGAGGCGCTTCGATAACCGGAATCTCCGGCGTTTCGATTACCGGCGGCGTTTCAGCTTCTTTTTTCTTGAAGAAACTTGCCGGGAGCGGAATGGAAGGAGTCGGAATTTTTCTCTCTTCCTCTCGTTCTTCCGTTTTGATTGGTAAAATTTCGATTCTTTCCGCGTCTTCGTCATTGAAAACCGAAACGGAAGAAACCGTCATCGCTTCCTGAAACGCTTCGCCGAAATCACGCGCTTTCGGGTATCGTTCCGCCGGATTAAACGACAGGGCTTTTTCCAAAACTTCGTCAACCGCAGGCGATAAATCGAGCCGCATATTCGTGGGGTGCAGCGTTAATCCTTCGCGCTGAAGCTTGAGCATTTCGCTCGCGCTTTTTGCGGTAAACGGCACACGGGCGGTTAGCATTTGATAGGCGATTGCCGCCAGGGAATAAATATCGCTGGCGAAGTTGATGGATTTTCCCGCAATTTGTTCGGGCGATTGATAAGCGAGTTTTTCGTCATCGGCAAATCCTTCGGAAACGGCAAAATTGGTTACTTTGACCTGCTCCATTCCCTTTTCGGAAACGGCTAAGATTATGTCTTCCGGTCTAAGATTGCGGTGCAGAACGCCGTTTTGATGCGCCGCGCTCAAAGCGTCAGCCGCCTGCGAGATTATGCGGGCGGTTCTGAGAGCGTTTAGCTGTATGCCCGAATTAAGTAATTCTCCGAGCGTTTTTCCTTTAAAATATTCGGTAATGATAAACGGCTTGCCCTCGTGCAGCTCGCCCGAATCAATCAGGCGAACGACGTTCGGATGATCGAGATGCGAGAGCGAAACTCTTTCTTCGGCGAAAATTTTATATTCCAAATCATCGCGTTCATCCTCGTCCATCAAAACGCGCACGACCGCGTTTTTTCCCGGAACGATTTTATCTTCCGCCAGATAAACAAAGCCGGTTTCGTCTTCTTCAAGAAATTCGGTTATTCGATAGCGACCTTTAACGGTGTGTCCGAGAAGAACTTCCGGCGTTTCCCAGGTCAGAGCCGATCTGCCGGTCGGATGCGTTTCGCGGTTGCCGAGCGCGGCTTGACCCGAAGGAATATCGCTCGGTTTAATAAAGCGCGGCAGCGGCTTAACAACCGGAATATCTGTTTCCGTCGGTTCGTTTTTAAAGATTTTGCTGGTCGGAGGCGGAATAAAAGGGACTTGTCCGGGTTTCTTAATACCTTCGGAGCTAACAAACGTCGGCTCGCCGGAAGCCGCGCCGCTTTGCCTTCCCGCAGCTTTGTTTAAAATAGCGGAAAACACGCCGCCCTGAAACGAGGTTTTTTGCTGCGCCGTCTGCACTGGAAGAAGCCTTGCGGAATCTGCGCTGCAAAATCTTTGCGAGCCGTCTTCGTATGTAGATTTACATTTTGGACAATAAAGCATTGTTTTTTCTATTTCCGCGATATTCATTCAACCGAAAGCCTCACTCTCAAATTTCGGGGCGTCAGCCGACGCTTTAGAAAGAGATAGATTTAATTCCGATTGATTTTCAGTATTTCCTATTCGGAGTGCGAGTGTCTCGTTTACACTTAATTAATACGCGCTTTAACTAATTTGTCGGCTAAGATCTGTTTATCCGTGTCGAGCGCGAGCGCCTGCTGGTAAACGCGGACGGCATCCTTCTTTTTGCCGGACTTTATCAAACCGTCGCCAACCGTTTCAAACTCCAGCGCCAGCCGTCTCCGCTCATTTTCGGAAACCACTTTCAACGCTTTCGTCAGAATTTTTTCCGCATCGTTGAAATCGCCGCGCCGCGAGTAAAGCGAACCTAGAAGCGCGTAGGAGACAAAACTGTTCGGGCTTACTTCGAGGCTCTTTTTCAAAACTTTTTCCGCCTCGTCGTAAGCGGCGCGGGTCGTAAGAGCGCGCCCGAGAAGATATAGCGCGGTCGGATTTTTCGGGTCTTCGCGCAAGGCGGCTCGAAGCAATTGCTCCGAATCTGTATAACGCTGCTGCGACTGCAAAACGTCAGCGACTAAAATCATTGTCGGAACATCGGTTGAATACTGAACTGCCTTTCGATACGCCGCCGCCGATTCGTTTATCTGACCGTTGCGCCGCAAAAGTCTGCCCAAATGCGCGTAAGCTAAAGCAAATGTCGGGTCAAGCTGCACCGCGCGGCGATAGGCGTTGCGAGTTTCATGATCAATTCTTCCGCTTAATTCCAGCGCCACGCCGAGTTGGTCGTAAGCAACGGGATTATTTCCGTCTAATTCGATTGCCCGTCGCGCCATTCTTTCCGCTTCCGTGTATCTGAGCGATAAATCCTTGCCGACAATCGGCTGCGTTAAAACAAAGCTCAGAGCTATGTAAGCATCCGGCGCGTTCGGCTCTAATTGAATCGCCCGCCGATAGGCTTTTTCAGCTTCTTCCCAGCGCTGCTGGTCGCTGTAAAGATTGCCGACGCCATAAATAGCGCGTGAATCCTTCGGCTTAATACCTTCGGCGCGGCGATAAGCGGATTCCGCCGAAATGTAATCGCGGCGGTCACGGGCTGTGTTTCCCTCTTCGATTGCCTGCTCGAAAAGCTCGTCAGCCGCAGGATTTTTCGGAGCCGGTTTAACTGCCGCAGCAGTATTTTCAGGTTGTTTAATCGTCTCGGTTTTTTGAGTCGCCGGTTTCGGAGGCGTCGTTTTTTGAGACGAAGTTTTGTCCGTCGTTTCCGACTTGTTCCGCGTCGTGCTTGACGATTTTGCTATTGTATTTGAAGATTTCGGGGTTGTCTTTTTATTTGCGGTTGAAGACTTTTTAACCGGCGGCGCGGCTTTTTTCGGCGGCGGCTCGGTTTTCTTAACGGTTCGGGTTTTCGGATTGCTCGCCCGAAATAAATCGTTACTGCTTCCCAAATCCTGCCCGAAAGTATAAACGGGCGAGAGAGCCAAACCTAGAAAAACCAGCCAAATTCTACCTTTCTTTAGTGTCCGAATCATATAAACCTCAATTAATCGGAGCGCACCAGACGAAAACCGATTGCCCCGTCCCGTTTATCGGCGGGGACAAATCCGCGAAGCGTTGAAGTAATCGGGTTATCTTCGCTCGTGGCGCTGTAATCTACACCGCCGCGAACGACCATCAGGGCGTCTTTTGTTTCCTTGAATTTGTAATCGCTGCCGGGATATGGCTTGGCTTGCGAGCCGGTCCATTCCCAGACATTTCCGATTAAATCCACAACGCCCCATTTATTGGCTCCTTCCGGTTTCGAGCCGACCGGCTCAAACGTCAAAGTGCGTCTGACAACCGCTCGTTTCAGATCCCAATTATCACCCCACGGGTAGAGATTGTTTTGACCGCCGTTTCGGGCGGCATATTCCCATTCTTCTTCGGTCGGAAGCCTGTAATTCACCCCGTCGCGTTTTGAACGCCACGCCGCAAAAGTCTTCGCGTCATTAAAGGAAACATATCGGACGGGCATATTTTCTTCACCGGGGACGGGTCTTCCCCTGAGCCAGTGGGTCGGAGCGCCGAAGCCGACATCTTTGATAAACTCGTAGAATTCGGCGTTAGTCACTTCCGTTTTGTCCATCCAAAAACTCTTCACTTCAATTTCGTGTTCGGGTCGTTCAAGGTCTGCGCCGTCGTTGCGCCCCATCATAAATTTACCGCCCGGAATTTGCACCATTTCGGCTTTAATTTGTTCCGGCGGAGTCGGCTGAACGCCTGTATTATTGCCGCTGACAATCGCATTACTATCGCCCGGTTCGGTTGTTTTTCCGATCAAGCCAAGCATAAAAGCAGCGGTAACTCCAACTAAAGTAAGTAGGAATATCCCGGAAATTCCAATAATTCCGAGAACCAAAGGTGAAAAAACGGATTTTTTCGGCTGTGATTCGATTGAAACGCTCTGCTCTCCGGTCTGCCAATTTTGCTGAGCGGTTTGCTGCTGCTGGCTCTGTCCGCCCTGCGTTCCGGCAAAATTCGTTGAGGGATCATCTCTTTGAATATTCAGGACGGTCGGCGCGACCGGCGGTTTCGGTATCGAGCCGGTGTCTTTCTCCAGACGGGCGACGACCTGTTTCGGCTTTCCGTCGCAGACAACTTCGTCCTGCCAA
>DATHTS010000520.1:0-3979 GCA_035462935.1 Pyrinomonadaceae bacterium | reverse complement strand
GGCTAGTTTTTAGCCTCTCAAAAATTTGCAAAGCAATACTTTTTTAATCTGCGTTTTTGATCCGAAATAAATGATAGTGAAGGCAGTTTAGGCAAACATAATAATCGAATTCGCCGAAACCTTCGCGCTTTAGAAAAACTTAATACGCGCACGTAACTTTCCGAAAAAAAAAAGCGCTTGCGAAGACAACTTCTTTCAATACTTAAGGCTTTGTCTTAAAACCCGTTTTGTCTCAAAAGTGTTTAAGGTTGTCTTAAAAACCCATTTTACTATAAAATTTGACAAAAAATGCCACTATCTGAAAAAGATTTCCTACAATGCTTTCAATATTGAAATTAGGGCTAAATAAGTTTTGAGAGAGAAAAAATGGCAAGCGATTATATTGAAAGAAGAACTGTTAATATTCACTCTAATTTAAAAGCAATAAAGGATAAAAATAACAATTCATTGATATAATAGTCTCTTTAGAGTATATTCAGTAAATATCGTTAGTTTTGTTAACGAAGAACTTTTCCGGGTAAATTTCTTTTTATTTTTACATTGAGAATGTGATTGGGGACAGGCGAATTATAGTTTTGCGTTTTCTTTGAAATAAAGCGAGGTGATTTTTGCAAAGCGTGATAACTTCCGCAGGAGATTTGTCATAACCGAAAAAGTTTTGGATTAAATAATAGAAAATTTGAAGGGGTGAACCCCCATTTTAACTAATCACAAGGAGGAAAATTTAAATGTTTAAAAGGTGTGGCTACTTACTGGCAGCAATAATGTTGACCGGTTTTTCTATTTCCAGCGTTTTGGCGCAGACTACCCGTTCAAAACCGCTCGATTTTTACGGAAATAATTTGTCGGATTGGGTAACAATTTCTGGGTATAATTCGGATGGCAGCAATTTCGTCTGGAATATTCTAAGGAATGAAAATCCGTCGCCGCCGGGACCGGGGCAAGCTACAATTGCACGTCCGCCGTGGGGATTCAATCAAGTGCCTCCGAGTTTTGGTGATTTTATTGCAGCTTTTGGAGATTATAATGGCAATGGCACAAACGATTTGGTTGTTTGGCGTCCGAATGCAAATCCCGCAATGAATTTTTATTGGATCCAGCCGTTCCCGAGCGGTACGCCATATTTAGTTGAATGGGGAACTCAAAATGAATTTGTTGCAGGAGCAGAAGGCGATTACGATGGTGACGGAAAGATGGACTTGACATCTATACGTGACAATGGAGGCGTAGCACAGTGGTGGATATTGAACAGCTCTACAAATACAATTTCCATTTTTAATTTCGGAGACTTTGATTTTTTGGTAGATAATTTCTACTTGCCGGGCGCAGATTACACCGGTGATGGAAAAGATGATCCGGCAACGATCCGCATCGCTGGAAATGGTCAAGTAACTTGGTATGTCGGTAATACTAATGGTGTTCAAATAAGTCAGGTGAATTGGGGTAATTACAATACCGATTTTATAATTCCGGCAGGAGATTATGATGGCGACGGGCGGGCAGACTTTATGGTCTGGCGCGCATTCGGTCCTGGAACGAACGGAGTGTGGTATCTGCGTACCAATTCGGGCAGCATTCAATATTTCTATTGGGGAGTTCCGGGAGGAACTGCTCAAAGTGATTTTGCACTGCGAAGTGGTGATTACGACGGGGACGGGAGGACTGATGTAGCCGTTTGGCGACCGACAACTCAAACTTTCTGGGTATTGCGAAGTAGTAGTGCAAACCCTTATAACAATCCAATAATTCAGCGCTGGGGGAACGTAGATGATGTTCCGTTAGCAGGATTTGGAATCTATTAAGTTATAAAATTTGAGCCTAACTTTCGCCCGAAATTAATGTCTTAACCTGTTTGGAGCGATTGGAGATTTTGTAATTTATCTCCAACCGCTCCAATATTTTTTGTATGTTTAATTATTCATTCGCCGATATTTTATAAATCGTTTAAAATATGTTCGAAATGGTGGCACAGGATAAAATAGCTTTGGCGATACACGGCGGCGCGGGAACAATCCTGCGAAGTTTAATGACCGCTGAGCTTGAGAAAGATTACCGGACGGCTTTAGAAAAATCTTTATCAGAAGGCTGGGAAATTTTGCAAAAAGGCGGAAGCGCTCTGGATGCCGTGGAAACAGCGGTTGTCGTTTTGGAGGATTGTCCGCTTTTTAATGCCGGAAAAGGCTCGGTTTTTACTCATGAGGGAAAAAACGAACTTGATGCCGCCGTTATGGACGGGAGACGATTCCGAGCCGGAGCGGTCGCCTTTATCCGCAATGTTAAAAATCCGGTAAAGCTTGCGCGCTTGGTTATGGAGCGCACGCCGCATATTTTTCTTGCCGGAACGGGCGCGATGGAATTTGCGCGGGAAATGAAGGTCGAGCTTGCGCCGGATAAATATTTTTTCACCGATTTTCGCTGGCAGCAACTTGAAAATGCGCGTTCCGAAGGGCGTGTTCAGCTTGACCACACAATTGACGAGCCGAAGATTTTAGAAGAAGTTTCGCAGTTTGAAACAAATTCCAGATTCAAGATTCCAGATTCCAAACCAATCGGCACTGTCGGCGCGGTCGCCTGTGATATTGACGGAAATTTGGCGGCGGCGACTTCGACCGGCGGGATGACGAATAAACAGTTCGGGCGCGTTGGCGACACACCGATAATCGGCGCGGGAACTTTTGCCGATAACGCGACCTGCGCGGTTTCCTGCACCGGACACGGCGAATATTTTATGCTGACCTCGGCGGCAAACGATGTTTCGGCGCGGATGAAATATAAAAATCTGAGTTTGGCTGAAGCGGCGGAAGAAACGATTGAAGATTTAACCAAAATCGGCGGCGAAGGCGGTTTGATCGCGGTTGATTCAAACGGAAATGTCGCGCTTCCGTTTAACAGCGAGGGAATGTATCGGGGTTTTATTCAGTCAGATGGAAAGCCGGTAATAGATATTTATCGGTAATTTCGAGTCAGAACCGCCTGCGCCTACGTGGCGGTTGAAGATGGGAATGTAAAAGACTGAGTTTAATTTACCGCTCTGATTTGCTGCGCTAAACCATCCGCTACCGCAGATGGTTCTGACTTATTGATTTCTCGACTGAATCCGCAGAAGATAGCTGCAAATGACAATCGGGACGCCCGGCGAAACCGATACTCGCTGACCAATCGGAAGCTCGATATTATTAACCATTGCCGGATTTCTTCCTTCATTAAGAACCGAAAAATTTCCCGCTTGATCGCAGATTAAAATTAAATGCCGTCGGCTGATTTCCGGGTCGCCCGCCAGCGCAATATCAACCGGCTTCGATTTCGAGCCGCGCCCGATGACAATTTCATTTTTATAAACAGGAACCACCGTTTCCCTTGTGTTTCCGCGCCAGATTTCCAGGCGATAAAGCTCGGTCAGGCGTTTTTTGACGTGCGTCATTTCTTCTGCCGATTCGCTTGTTTGATAAGAATCGGTCGGCGGAATGTTTTGAAGGGGGAAATTGTTTGCCTGAACGGTCGGCGGCGGTTGATTAGCGGAAAAAGTCGGATTGGGCGTGAAGTTCGGAGTCGCCGGATAATTGTTCGGCGTCGGCGGTTTCGGTTGAGGCTGCTGAGTCGGAATTTTCGGGCGAGCCAAAACGCTGGTTTTGCTGCCCGTGTCGTCTTCCCAACTGTGCTGAACGCGGACTTCGCCTTTTTCGAGCGTTCCGTCTACGCGAAGCTGCACGGCAAAAGTTTTCGTTTCCAGTTTTTTCTTTCCGGCGATTTCCTTCGCCCGCTCGGCTAGAATGTGATACAAACCCTGCTCCAGCCCGCGCCGCTTGACGCCCTGCCATTCCTTATCGTCCTCGCTGCTGAGAAAAATCGTGTATTCGGTCGGAATAATCGTCGTCCCTTGCGGCAGCGGAACCATCTCGCGCTGCATTACTTCCTCGACCGCGCGGGCAATTTTTACAATAAATTCTTCCGCCAGACTGCGCGGCTTAACCTGCGCGTC
>DATHTS010000519.1:0-1638 GCA_035462935.1 Pyrinomonadaceae bacterium | reverse complement strand
CCTTGTTGACTCGACGCTCGGACTCGGCGGGCATTCGGAAGCGATTTTGTCTTCTGCTGAAAACGTTGAAGTTATCGGGATTGACCAAGACCGCGAGGCGATTAAATTTGCCGAACAAAGGCTGGAAAAATTCGGCGGGCAAATAAGGATTTTTCACGCTAACTTCTCGGAAATAAAGCGGGTTTTGCGCGATGCGGAAGTTGAAAAGGTTGACGGCGTTTTAGCGGATTTGGGCGTTTCATCGCTACAGTTTGACAGCCCTTCGCGCGGTTTCAGTTTTCGCTTTGACGCGCCGCTTGATATGCGGATGAACGCCGATTCGGGCGAAGAAACTGCCGCCGAGCTGCTTGAAAATCTTTCGGAAGAAGAAATCGCCAACATTATTTATCAATACGGCGAGGAAAGATTTTCGCGGCGAATCGCGCGGCGAATTGTTGAAAGGAGAGAACGCGGCGAGGCGGTAAAAACGACGGGTGAACTCGCCGAATTAATTGAAAGAGCAATCCGGCGCGGCAAAAAAGACAAGATTCATCCGGCGACCCGCACTTTTCAGGCTTTGAGGATTGCCGTCAACCGCGAGTTGGAAATTTTAGAGCAGTTTTTGCTCGATTCGATTGATGTTTTGAAAGCGGGCGGACGTTTTGCCGTTATAACTTTTCATTCTCTGGAAGACCGCATCGTTAAACAGACTTTTCAGAAACAATCGGGAAAATGTTTCTGCCCGCCGAAGATGCCGCGATGTGTTTGCGGCGCAGAGAAAAGAGTTGAAATTTTAACGCGCAAGCCCGTCGCCGCAAGCGATGCGGAAACGATGGAAAATCCCCGCGCGCGAAGCGCAAAACTTCGCGTTTGTTTGAAATTAAATTAATCGGAATTACACCTGTTCCAAGAAAAAAATTATGAGCCGAAAAAAAATAATCAGAAACCCGAAACCCGAAAAAGTAAAACGCGAGCGCGACATGATACCGTGGCGGTATTGTTTTTTCGCGCTGGTTTGCGGTTTGTTTCTGGTCGTCGGATTTTTCGGCGCGGCGCGACAGCATTTTTCCTCGATTGAATACAGCATAAAAAATTCCAAGCTTCGCAAGCAGATTGACGAGCTCGAAGCTGAAAAACGCCGACTTATTTTGTCGAAAGAAATCACGCTTTCGCCTTCGGAGATAAAAAAAGCGGCGAAGAAAATCGGCTTGACCGAGATGACCGCCGCCAATATCGAGGTTTATCGTCCGCGAACGGGAAAAACGCAGGCTGAAAGGAATCTGACCAAGAGAACGGTTGACGCCAAACCGACGCAGACGATTTTAAGCCGAAAGGATAAGCCGGAAGAATTAAAAATTCAAAAAGATGCGAAAAAACCGACCGCGATAGAAAAGGAAATTTATCGCATTCAGTCTGCAGTCAGATAATTAAAATGTAAGTCATTTTCCAATTTTAAGGTTGAAAGAAATGCGTCCACGAAGCGACACGAAAATTACGCGAAGTTTATTTGAGTGTTTCTTCGTGTCTTTTTGTAAATAAATCTTTTATTTTTGCGATGCCAAGACAAACAATTAAAAAAACCAAAAAGAAAAACCCGATGCAGACGATCTTCACGCGCTTTATGCTGATTGTCGCCGTTTTTATTTTTTGGATCGGCGC
>DATHTS010000518.1:0-2595 GCA_035462935.1 Pyrinomonadaceae bacterium | reverse complement strand
CGATACACAAAACCATCGAAGCAACTTGCGGCAGGGAAAACCGCCATGAGTCTTTCCAAAATCCTTTCTTCTTTTCCGGTTCGACTTTTTCTTTGATGATTTCCGCTTGAACTTCGGTTTCGATTATGTTGTTTATGCGGCACCAGAGAGCTTTGGGATTCGGCGGGACGATTTCTTCGGTAGGAACTTCGCTGCAAAAGTCGAGAATCGAAGCAAAATCCTCGCAAACCTTAGCGCATCCGGCGCAAAGTCCGAGATGCGTCTGAATATTCAGCGACACTTCCGCCGCCAGGTCATTATCCAAAAAAGCACTAATCAATTCTTGACATTGTTCGCAGGTCATCTCGAATTTACACTATAAAAATTCTGTTTAATTAAAAATTTTCACGCCTCACATCAATAGATTGCCGCCGAATCTTTTAGGTTGCCTTGCAAAAGGTTTTTGTTTTGAATTTAGTTCGCGGCAAAAAGCGTCTTGACGCACCTATACATCATCTTTGAATTTTTAATTTTATTGAAATTTTTTTGAATTCAGCTTTCGTTTTGCTTTATCAGCAAGCCGCGCAGTTTTAAACGCGCTTTGTGCAGCTGCGATTTCGACGTGCCGACGGAAATGCCCATTATGCGGGCGATTTCTTCATGCTCGTAGCCTTCGACATCGTGAAGAACGAAAACGTTTCGATAGCCGTTCGGAAGCTGCGCGATGGCGTTGCTCAAAGCGATGCGGTCAACAATCGGCATTTTCAACGGGTTTTCCGTTCCGGGCAGCGTTTGTTCGGGAATTTCGCCGTCCTCGCTGGTTTTCTCGCTTTTCACGCTTCGCCGCCGGAAGTGCATCAAAACCTGGTTGACCGTCAAACGGTGCAGCCACGTCGAAAAAGCGGAAGCGCCGCGAAAACTGCTGATTTTACGATAAAGCTGAATGAAAACTTCCTGCGTCAAATCTTCCGCTTCCGTCGCGTTGTTGGTCATTCGCAGGCAAAGACTGTAAGTTCGCCGGTGATAACGCTCGTAAAGCATTTCAAAAGCGGCGATACTGCCTGAAACTACTTTTTGGATAAGCTGAATGTCGGTATCACTGGCATTGACGGTTTCAATTTCGGTTTGGGCGGGAGAAAAATAAACAGACGCAGTTGTCTCTTGCTCTGCTGGAAGGGCTCCGGTTTGCTCGATCGCCGCCGAGTTTGAGTCCATAATTGCTCCTAAGCTGTCGGAATTTAATAAATCTTCGCTGGTTATGATGAGCCACCTCCAAATTTTGGTTGCAATACTGTCCTAGATTTTATGACGAAATTCGAAAAAGGTAAAGATTTATTTTAAAAAAAGAGGAGATTTCTGATATAAATGCAGATGTTCTACCAAAATTAAACTCCGAGAGGCAAAAATATGCTTTTCCTTACGCAGTCTGCCGCCGTTTACGGCATTGACGCGCTCATCGTTGACATCGAGGTCAATTTGCAACCTGTTCGCGGCGAAGCCGATACATCTTCGCCGGTTATCGTCGTCGGTCTGCCCGATACCGCCGTCCGCGAATCGCGCGAGCGAATCCGCGCCGCGATTACAAACAGCTCGTTCTTTTTCCCCTTTCATAAAACAACGATAAATCTCGCGCCTGCCGACGTTCGCAAGGAAGGCGCGAGCTTCGATTTGCCGATTGCGCTTGGAATTTTGGGCGCGAACGGCGATTTGGGAAATTTTGAATCACTCGAAAATACTCTGAGCATCGGCGAGCTTTCGCTCGACGGGCGCGTGCGCCCAGTTCGCGGCGCTCTTTCGATTGCGTTGCGGGCGAGAGAAAACGGCATCGAAAATTTATTGCTGCCCGAAGAAAACGCAACCGAAGCGGCGGTTGTTAAAGGCGTAAATGTATTTCCGGTAAAAGATTTGCGTGAAGCGGTAGAAATCAGTCTGGATTTATTAAGCGGAAGGGAAACGCGAAATCCGCCTCTAAAACTTGAAATTTCAGATTTAAAAACGGAAGTTAATCGCTATCGAGCGGATTTCAACGAAGTTCGCGGGCAGCAAACCGCAAAACGCGCTCTCGAAGTCGCCGCCGCCGGTTCTCATAATCTGATGATGATTGGCAGCCCCGGTTCGGGTAAAACAATGCTCGCAAAACGTCTGCCGACGATTATGCCGCCGCTGGAATTTGAAGAAGCGCTGGAGATTACGAAAATTCATTCGGTTGCCGGTTTGACGGGAAGATCAGGTTTGGTAACCGAAAGACCTTTCAAAAATCCGCATCACACTGTTTCGCAAGCCGGTTTGATCGGCGGCGGTTCGATTCCGAAACCGGGCGAAGTTTCTCTGGCGCATCTCGGCGTTTTGTTTCTCGACGAACTACCCGAATTCGACCGCAGCGTTCTGGAAGTTCTGCGCCAGCCGATGGAGGACAAACAGGTTACAATTTCCCGCGCCGCGACTTCTCTAACATTTCCGGCAAGTTTTATGCTCGTCGCTTCGATGAACCCATGTCCGTGCGGTTATTACGGCTCGAACCGCGAATGCAAATGCTCGCCGCCGATGATTCAGCGTTATGTCGGTAAAATTTCGGGACCGCTTTTGGACAGAATTGACATTCACATTGACGTTCCG
>DATHTS010000517.1:0-3038 GCA_035462935.1 Pyrinomonadaceae bacterium | reverse complement strand
ATTTCATCTCGATTTCGCCTTCCTGATTAATGAGATAATGCGTCGGCGTCGGCATAACAACTCTTCCGTCGCTGCTGCCGGAAAATTTCATAATAACACCCAAACCGTTGGAGATTATGTTGAAGTTGAACGGCTTTTTTCTGAGAAATTTTTTAACCGTTTCCGGGTTTTCCCCGGTGACGGCGAGAAAAACGACGTTTTGATTTTTATATTCATCGGCTAACTGATTAAACCGCGAAATTCCCGACACGCAGGGAGCGCAGCGGGTTGTCCAGAACGTTACAAGAACGACCTTGCCTTTCAGGTCGTTTAAGTCAAAGTTCTTATCTTCCAGCGAAGCCGCCTTGAATTTCGGCGCGCAGTTTCCTTTGCTTGATTGACCGAAAGCCGAAATGCTGAATACAAAAACAGCCAAAAGGATTACTAAATTTTTCATTGTTAGGAATTTTAGAAAGCGTATAGATACAACACGCCCTCAAAAAGTTGTAAAAAAATTCTCTTGTAAAAGATTTATTTACGATTATTGAGAATTTGAATTTTACCAGCCGAAAAAGGAGAGCGCAAGCGTTCCGCAAGGATAAAAACCGGAGTCGGAAAGCATTCGTTGCAATAAAAGAGTTTAGAAATTCAACTTTTTTCGCGGCTTAAAAAATATTGGAAAGCACAATGTGATTTTGTCATTCTCGTTTGACATTTATTCCGAAAGCGAATACCTTTCCCTCGTTCACAGAAATTTTCTCCCGAGCCTTTCCCTTGTTCTCAATCGAAAGACTTGGAAATCGTTCTAAGATTTACCCAAAATTCACATGAAGGAGGTCTTTCAATGAAAAAGACTTTTACCCGATTTCTACTTTTGCTCGCCGTTAGTCTAATCTTTGCGGAGGTAAATAAATCTTCAGCCTTCGTAAATCCTAAAAATACAATAAATACTAAGACCAAGCTGAAACAATTCAATAAACTTTCTGAACCGGATAAAAATAAGGTATTTATTTAGGTCGGGTAAATTTCAAACTTATTTCCCTGAATAACTGACAAAGGATTGAAGATTAAGGAAGGAATTGCCAGATTTCCGTTTGAAACAATATCATTCTTTTTCACTATTTTCCTTTGTATTACTTATCTCTTCAGCTTCTCATTTGCCTTCCACAATAAAAGTGAATTAAGAGAAACTAGAAGCTATCTCAAAAATAATTTTATCGTTAAGCCAGCAGTCTAAGACCGCGTTTCAGGCAGCAATCTTCGGCAAACGCGGTCACAGACCGCTGGCTTAACCTAACATTTTGTATTTTTGAGATAGCCTCTAATGAAAAAAAGCCAGCCCTTTTTATGGCAAAAGACTTTTCGAGCGATAATTCAAATACTAATACGAACACTGTTACGAATATTAACTCTAATACGAATGTCATTTCGAATACTAATCTAAATGCGAATGTTAGTTAAAATATTTGGCTAAAAAGCTTTTTTGGATAATGATGCCTGTATGAAATTGGAAAGCTATTTCGATTTTCTTGCCGAGGATGACATTCGCGTTAAAGGAACGCGCATCGGTATCGAATCTGTTTTATACGAGTATATTTATCGGAATAAAACGGCAGAGCAAATTGCCGAGCGTTTCCCGACGCTGAAACGCGAACAAATCTACGCGACGATTCTCTTTTATCTTCACAACCGCGAAAAAGTTGAGGCTTATTTGCTGGATTGGCGGAGCTTTAATCAGCAAGCCAGAGAACGTCAAGCCGAAAATCCGCCGCCTGTTGTTCTGCGACTGCAAAAGCTCAAAAGACTCTACCACGATAAATTAACTTGATATTTAGCAAAATTCGCGTCTGCGCTCATCAAAGTCATATTTTCAAAATCGCCTGTGAAATCAGCAATCTGTCAAATGGGTCCTTATGATGAAGCGGCAGATTTTCCAAATACAAGGCGTGTGAAAGATTAACGGGCAGAATTTGCAGTTTATTGGTTTGCTTTTCTTGGTTAATCACGTTTTCGAGCGTATCGCTGAACTGAATTTTCCGAGCGCGATTTTAATTTGAACTTCCCAGACAGAGGCGACGCTCAGAAATATCTGGTTTGACGGATTGAGGATTTCATACGCGACTTTGACGGAAAGTTTATGCGGTTCTTCGTGCATCCAGACAAATGCGTGAGAATCCAGCAGCAAATTCATAATTCTTTATCAAACCCCCAGAATTCATCCGGTAATTCATCATCAAAATCATCGCTCATAAAATAGCCTTCCCCTCTGCCCAAGCCTAACACTCTTTTAATCGGCTGTTCTTGCTCGACCTCTGAAACCGGCGTGATTTTCGCAATCGGCTTGCCGTTTTCTTCCAAAACAATTTCATCGCCGCTTTTGACTGATTTGATTATGATTTCGGTTGAAATTTCGTTGATATTTAAGGTTTCCGTCATAAATCACCTCGCGCCGATTATAGCATTTTCCAAAAATCAATCACGACCCGCCGCGGAAACCAACTTTATATTTTCTTTAGATAAGCTGTATTTTTAACTGTCCTTTAAAGTTTTCGGCTGGTATTCGCAAGTTTGTTTCCCAAAAATCAAGCCGAAAATAAAAGACGGGATGCAGAAACCTGTGGAGACATTTGTGAAAGCGGCGATGACCATAAATCCGCCGACGGCGTAACCGACAATCGCCGCTCCGAATTGAAATCCAAGCGCCGCAATCATCAATAATCCCGCCGCCGACAGGCAGGCAAAACGCCGCGGCAAACCGTAGGGCGGCAGCTTTGGCGTTTTGAAAATATGCCGAAGTCCGTAGTTGTAAAGCACATCGAAAGGATGTCCGCGCAGAATTCCACCCAAAAGCGCGAAGGGGACTAAAGCCCACAAAATCAAAGGCGAAGCGAGAACGACACCGACAGCCGTCCAAGTCATACAAATTGCCGGTGAAAATCTGAGCCAGTAATTGACCTGCGCCAGATTCGCGTCTTCAATTCCGACAAAACCTTGCGCTTCGATTCTGTTTCGTGTTTTTGTGGAAATTATTCTCATCATTTTTCTATCGGATCAAAGTT
>DATHTS010000516.1:0-2700 GCA_035462935.1 Pyrinomonadaceae bacterium | reverse complement strand
CGCGCAAGCAGACGACGATTTACGGGGAAGAAGACGAGCTAATCGGCAAGGATATTTTGCCGGATTTTCGCTTGCGGTTGAGCGAGATTTTTCAAGCTCCGAAAAGTTAGCCGATAATAAAATCAGAAAAATCCTTCAAATCAAAATCATAAATCGGCACGTCAAATCTTCCTTTTAATTCTTCAAACGGCATTCCGTCAATCAAAATCGGCTCGTCGGATTTGATAGTGTGTTTCGGAATTATCACAAAATCGCCTTTGATTTTGTCTTTAACGGCGAGAAAATCCTGACCGCTTAGCAATCCCGCAACCGCCACATCGCCGCCGAAATATCTATTCGGAACGGCTAAAACGCAAAGTTTTGAACCGATCAGGGAATTTAGCTTTTCGATTTGCTCGCGCAAAATCGGCGCAAACATCTCACCGGTTAAAATCGTCCCATTCAATGAATCTGGAATCTGGAATCTGGAATCTGGAATTTTTGGTTTAATTGCGAGTGTGTGAGTTCTGACATTTGCCTGAATAAAACCGGAAGCTTCCGCCGCTCCTTCAAAAACTCTCCGCGTCTCCGCGTCCCCGCGTCCCCGCGTCGCTTTTTTCAACAGGCTTTCAAACGAATTGAGAAACGACCGAATCATCCCGACGCCGTCTTCGATTTGCGGGTAATTGCCGTAATGACGGCGCGAGGGAATCGGCAGACCGGCTTTGATGTAAATTTCATCGCCGAGAAAAGCGAAGGTGACGCCGAGATTTTTTCTGAACTCCTTTTGCAGCTTTTCGACTTGTTTGATCGTTTCGCGGCAGAATTCCGGCGTAACGCGGGTTAATCTTTCATCTTTGTTGTATCGCGTCAGCGCGACTGGAACAACTGCTGTCGAAACGACTTTCGGATAATGCGCCGCCAAATCGCGCAGGGTTTTTTCCAGAATCGCTCCGTCGTTGATTTCGGGACAAAGTACGACTTGCGCGTGAAGTTCGATGTTGTTTTCGAGAAGCCTGTTCAGCTTGTCGGAAATATCAGCGCGTTTTTCTTCAACTCCGAGCAGGTAAGCGCGGGTTTTTAAATCCGTCGCGTGAATAGAAACGTATTGCGGCGAGAGACGCTGTTCGATAATGCGATTCATCTCGTCTTCGGTAATCGAGCTTAAAGTCGTGTAATTTCCGTAGAGAAACGAAAGGCGAATGTCCTCGTCGCGGACGAAAAGCGAAGGTCGCGCATCCTGGGGATTGCCTTTGCAGAAACAGAAAATACACTCGTTGGCGCATTGGCGCGGGACGATTTGCTCGAACATCAAGCCGAAATCTTCCCCTTCCTCGCGCTCGATCTCGATTTCCCAGCTTTCGCCGCCCGGTTTTTTGACGAGCAGAGTCATCTCGGTTTCGCCCGCCGTCTGAAAGCGAAAATCGAGATAATCGCGCACCATCCGCCCGTTGACGCGGACGATGCGGTCGTTTGTTTCCAGACCGAGTTCCGCCGCCAGAGATTCGGGCGCGATTTCCGTGATTAAAACCCCGGGACGGCGAAGCTGTGTGATCGCCGGTGTTACTGCAAATTCATACATTGGAAAAACAACTTAGTGTAATTTTATTGACAAATGGTTGGCAAGTTTTTTAATCTAAAACTCTCACAAATGTTTGATAAGTCAAGGTTTTTTAATAAACGATTGATTGCCCCCGACAAATAAACGAATGGAAAATACGACATCCGCCGCGAATTCAAATCAGGAAAACAATTTCGCAGGAAAAAAAATCTTACTCGCGGAAGACGACGATTCGATGCGCCGTCTTCTGGAAATCATTCTGCAAAAAGCCGGTTTTCAAACGCTTACGGCGGAAGACGGTTTGATTGCAATGCAAATCGCGCTCGAAAATGAAATTGACGCGGTTGTCGCCGACGCGATTATGCCGAATCTGACCGGCTATGATTTATGCCGAATTCTGCGCGATAAAAAGAACGTTCCTTTTGTAATTTTAAGCGGATTCGAGCAGAAGGATTCGCCCGAAGCGGAAAATTGTCTAGCCGATGTTTTCCTGACGAAAAACGCGGGAATCAAGGAAGATTTGATTTCCGCGCTGGAAAATCTTCTGCGCTAATTTTGTGAATTATTCGGCGTTTCTGATTTATCATCATCATGAAAATGAGCCACATCGCTCATTGCCGAATAGGTTGAGCCTTCGATTTTTGCAATCACGCTAAAACTACCGTCAGTTTCCAGGACAATCGCGGCAATATCTTCTCTCGCCGCCTGACCGTTTTCACGAATTGCCGCCAAAATTTCTGATTCGGTAATACGCTGCTGCTTCAATGACTCCTCGATAAATTCGCCGTTTCGAAGCAAAAGCGTCGGTTCGGCTTTGATAAGGCGACGGAAAGCCTTTGAACGAACCGAAAGCCAAGTGATAACAAACTGAAGCCCGACCAGCAAACCCAGACCGAGCGCGCCTTCCGCCAGAGTTACATCCTTCGACAGCATCACTGATGCGAGCAGCGAACCGAATGCAATCGTTACCACAAAATCAAAAGCATTCCATTTTGAAAGCGTCCGCTTGCCGGAAATTAGCAGAAAGAAAATTAAAATAAAATAGGAAAGTAATCCCGTGAGAAAAACCTGCCACAACGCCGCCCAACTATCAAAGAACATATTCCCTCCTTAATCCATTTGTCTATTTGTATTAACAAATTAAAATGGCAGCGGTTTTG
>DATHTS010000515.1:0-4375 GCA_035462935.1 Pyrinomonadaceae bacterium | reverse complement strand
AATCCGATTCCGGGAATGGGAAATGTTACCTTTACCGACTGCAACGGCAACGGTGTAGCAGATGTCGGCGAAACCTTAACCTTATCCGTTCCGCTGACCAACCCGCTCACCGAAACTCTGACCGGCGTTTCGGCGCAGGTTGTCGGTGGAGATTCAGCCAATTTCGGAACTATCAATCCCGGTCAAACCGTAACGAAGGACATCAGTTATCAAGTTCCCGCAGATGCGGATTGCGGAAGCAAATTGACAATCAGCATTATAGTCAACAGTAATCTCGGACAGGAAACAAAAACTTTCACAATTCAGCTCGGCAAGCCCGTTTTAACAAATTTTCAAAATTTTGACGGCGTAACCGCTCCGGCTCTCCCGGCAGGTTGGGCTACAACCAGAAGCGGCGCGGGAACTCTCTGGACTACTTCGACGGCATCCGCCGATACACTGCCGAACGCGGCATCTACCGTCTTTGCCGCCACAACCGGCAGAGCTGATCTCTTATCAGCGGTAATTGCTGTTCCGGCAACCGGCAGTAATCAACTGACTTTCAGACACAGCTACAACTCTGAATTTGAATGGGATGGCGGCGGCTTGTTCATCAACATTGAAGGTGTTCAAGCGGCTGGCTCTTACTTCGATATTCTGGATGCGGGCGGTAGTTTTGAAACCGGCGGCTATCCTTTCGTATTGGTTAGTTCAGCTAATGGAAATACAAACATTTTGCAAAATCGTCCGGCATGGACGGGAAATTCCGGCGGGTTCATTACTACAACGGTAAATCTACCGGCAGTCGCGGCTGGAAAAAACGTTACTTTATTGTTCATTGCCGGCTCGGACAGCGCTGCTACGGTGGCTAATTCACACTGGCGGATAGATTCGATTTCGCTCATCAATTCCTACGAATGCGCGAAAGTGGCGACAACCACGAGTGTCGCGGCTTCGGCGGGTCAATACAGTGATCAGACAACATTGAGCGCGACAATTGGCGCCGATTGTCCTGATCCCGTCGGCTCGCTTGAATTTAAAGTCAACGGCGTTTCGGTTGGCACGGTTGCAGTCAATGGAACCGGCATATATTCAACGCCATATACGATTACCAATGCGCCGGGCAATCATACGATTTCGGCAAATTTTGTCAGCTCGAATCATTATTATCAGAACAGCAGCGGTTCAAATACGCTGACTGTCAGTAAAGAGGATGCTTCCGTCGCTTTCCCGAACTCCAATCCATTCTCGGTGAAAGTTAGTACGGCGGGCGGAACAGCCGGACCGATTACGATTTGCGCCGATATTACGGAAGTAGCGGACGGCAGCGCAGGCAACATCTCGAATGCCACCGCTTCGTTCTCGTTCTCGCCGGTTTCCGGCGGCAGTTCTCCGACACCGAGCGCAACCACTTATTCCGGCGGCGGAGTCGGCGGAACGCTTCGCGCTTGCACAATGGTCAGCAATGTCAGAGTTGACGTTTACGACGTAACCGTTACGGTAAACGGTTATTACACGGGAACGGGCAGCACTGTTCTGGCGGTTTTCGATCCCTCTTTAGGATTCGTAACCGGCGGCGGAACGGTTCTGAACAACGGCAATGTCGCTACTTTCGGTATTAACATCAAATACCTGAAGAATGGCAAACCGCAAGGCTCGCTTCTGTATATTGAACGTCGTCCGGGCGGAGAAATCAAAATCAAGAGCAATGCGCTTGATTCGCTCTCCATCGTGAACAATATGGCGATTATTCTGACTAAAGCGACGCTTAACGGTATCGGAAATCACAATATCCGTATGACCGTGGTTGACAATGGCGAGCCGGGATCGAGCGATCAACTCGGACTGCAAACCACAAGTCCGAGCAATGCGCCTATCGCTGATCTTACCTTTGGATTAACTACTTTGAAGGGCGGAAATATCCAGGTTCCTCAAAATGGTAAATAATTCCCGATTTATATAATCGGCTTAAAGGACGGCTAAGCAGTTTAGCCGTCCTTTTTTATAATAAAACAGCGTCATCTGAATTACACAAACCTTTCAGACATAGCGTATGATTACCTAAACGTTAAGAAAGGAAATTATCTATGCGAGCGGCAGTTTTTTTGTTTTTATTGATTCTAATTTTTGGAAATATGCAGGAAGTTGAAAAGGAAATCAAATTAAATCAGGAGTTCAAACTTCGGCTCAACGAGCAATCAGTTTTGCGCCCGGAAGAGCTAAGAATCAAATTTCTCGCCGTCACGGAAGATTCACGCTGTCCCGAAGGCGCTGATTGCATCTGGGAAGGCAACGGAAAGGTGCGGATTGAAGTAAAAAAATCCGGCGGCGAATTCAAGACTTTTGAATTGAACACAACTCTCGAACCAAAACACGCTAAATTTGAAGACTGCGAAATCCAAATGGTAAATCTCGAGCCAAAACCCAAATCAGATGTAGAAACCAAAAAGGAAAACTACACGGTTACGCTTATAATAAATAAAAACTCAAGCCCTAACTCACAAAATCCCGTGTTGATAGATTTTAATTAAGGCTTGAATTCTATTTATTTCCCTTCAAAGTTGAAAAGTAAATTATTGAGAAGGCTTCCCTGTCATCGGCACAAAACGCACCTGCATTGTTCTTCTCTCCGTTACGCCTTTTTTAGTTTTTTTGATTACGACCATTTCCTGATTTTTGTCGCCGACCGGAATTATCATTTTTCCGCCAACCGCAAGCTGATCAACCAGCGCTTGAGGAATCTCAGGAGGAGCAGCCGTAACGATAATCGCATCAAACGGCGCTTGTTCGGGCAAACCGAGATAGCCGTTGCCGGTTTTCACAAAAATATTCTTGTAACCCAATTCTTCGAGAATCTGTCTTGAGCGCTCCGCCAATTCGGGAATAATCTCGATGGTGTGAACTTCCTTGGCAATCTCGCCGAGAATGGCTGCCTGATAACCCGAACCGGTTCCGATTTCCAAAACCTTGTCATCTTTGGAAATATCGGCGGCTTCGGTCATATAGGCGACGATAAACGGCTGCGAGATGGTTTGATTCAGCCCGATTGGCAGCGGCGAATCCGCGTAAGCCGATTTTGTGTAAGGCTCGGGAACGAATTTATGACGCGGAACTTTTTCCATCGCCCTGAGAACCGCGCTGCTCGATATTCCGCGAGCGCGAATCTGCTCCTCGACCATTTCGTGCCGCTCTATTCTGCGTTCGTCCCAAGAACTTTTAGTCTTCTTCTCTTGCGCGTTGACCGAATTTTCTAAACTTACAGGCGCTTGGCAGGCGAGAAACAGCAGGAAAAGACAAAGTGAAAGCAATATCTTAAATTTATTCATACGACCCCCTTTATAAAACAAACCGGGAAATTTTCCAGATAATCTATTTACCTTGAAAAATATCACGTTTTTCCTCGTATTCAAAGCGATTTCAGATTTACGGACAGCTATCTCGTTTAATTGTTGGCGGAAAAATTGCTGCTTGTATCGAGCGCGTCTCGCACGCCGTCCGCAAATAAAAACCACGCCAGCATCGTTAGGGCGAGAACAATCGAAGGAAACACCGTCAGATGCCAAGCCGTGCGGATGTAGGCTTGATACAGCCCGATCATCTGTCCCCAGGAGGCTTGCGGCGCGGGAATTCCCAAGCCTAAAAAGCTCAAGCCCGCTTCCGCAAACATCGCGCCCGGAATGCCGAGCGCCATCGAAACGATGACTGGCGTCATCACGTTTCTGAGAATGTGTTTTTTGACGATATACCAATTTCCCGCGCCCATCGCCCGCGAAGCGCGAATAAAATCCGTCTTTTTCAGCGAAAGCACCTGCCCGCGCACGAGCCGCGCAATTCCGATCCAGCCGGTCAAAGTCATCGCCAGAATCAAATTCCAAAATCCCGCGCCGAGCGCGACCATCAGGAGAATGTAAAAAAGAATTGTCGGCAAGGAGGAAAGCACGTCAATCACACGCATTACGACATAATCGAGCCAACCGCCTTTCAAACCCGCCAGAGCGCCAATCGGAACGCCGACAAAAGCGATTGCCAGTTGGCTCAAAACGCCGACGCTGATCGAAATTCTCGCGCCGTAAAGCAGACGCGATAAAACATCCCTTCCTAAATCGTCGGTGCCAAGCCAGTGCAGGCGATTCGGGGTTTCCCAAGTCGCCAGAAAATCGCCTTTGTATGGATCGTAAGGCGCGATATACGGCGCGGCGACAGCGAGAATGATTTGGAAAATGATAAAACAGAAGGCAATTACGGCGAGTTTATTGCGGGCAACACGTCGCCAGCACCGCGCGCGACTATTCGCTCGCGGCGCGATTTGAATTTGATTTATAGTTTCCGAGTTTATCGCCATCTTTTTGCCGGGAGCGCAGGCGGCTCGCCTGCAAACGTTGCGTGAGCAACGTAA
>DATHTS010000514.1:0-3037 GCA_035462935.1 Pyrinomonadaceae bacterium | reverse complement strand
ATCGCCACGGTTTTTTTCTCTTGTCCGGTTGCTGTCAGAGTCGTATCGGGCGAAAAGGAATTTTGTCTGGAAGTTTGAGGAGCGGAAGTCGGCGTCAGCTGCAAAGGCGAAAGTTGCAGGGAACTATCGGTAGAATCCGCTTTTCCGGTTATCCAATTCCAAGCGCGTTTCATCACGTTGCCGCTTTCGAGATGACGCGGCATATAAGAATCGCTCTGAAATGCCGGGGCTCCCGTAATATCTTGAAAAACCTGCCGCAAATCATCGCGCATCAGGGAAATTTTCTGATAACGATCATTCGGGTCTTTGGCGAGAGCTTTATCAATGATGTCCTGTAAATGCGGAGGCAGCGGCTCGGAGCGCATTTCGGATAAAGGTTTCGGCGTTCCATGAAGAACCTGGTGGCGCACGTCAATGACGGTTTTTCCCTGAAAAGCCCAAATTCCCGTGAGCATTTCATAAAGCAAAACGCCGGTCGAGAAAATATCGGCGCGATGGTCTGTTTTTTCGCCTTTCGCCTGTTCGGGCGCGGCGTAAGTTGCCGTGCCGTATGGAATTCCGAGTTCGGTGATTTCCGTGCGATCCATTCCTTTAAAATGTTCGGCAGGATCTTCCTGAAGCAGTTTTGCCAAACCGAAATCGAGAATTTTAACCTGCCCGGTCGGAGTAACCATCACATTGCCGGCTTTAACGTCGCGGTGAATAATATTCCGCGAATGCGCGTAGGCGAGCGCGTCGCAAACCTGGATGGCAATCGAAAGGGCGCTTTTTATTTCAAGCGGGCGACCGTTGACAAGCTGGCGCACGTTTTTGCCTTCAACATACTGCATTTCGATATAAAAAATGCCGTCAGATTCGTGAAAACCGTAAATCGTGCAGATATTCGGATGGTCAAGCTGCGAGCAAAGCTGGGCTTCGCGCTCGAAGCGCTTGAAATTGGCGGTTCTGGCGGTCAGCTCCGGCGGCAAAACTTTTATCACCGCCTTGCGGTTCAGCTTCTTGTCAAGGGCTTTATAAACCGTCCCTTGTCCGCCTGCGCCGAGTTTTTCTAAGATTTCGTATTGGTGAATGGTCGAGCCAATCATACAGGAATTTGGATTTTAGAATCGCGTTGTGAGTTGGACATCAAAATTTAGTTTAAGCCAAAATCCGAAAATCGCAAATTGAGAACCGTTAAATTTTATAGAATCGGCAAACTGCCGACTAATCTAGTGTAATCGTTCAGCCGCGCAGAGGGTTTCCCCAACCCGATTGAACATAAACCCCGTTTTCAACGATACAAGGCACGGTCAAATCGCCGCCGGAATAATTCAGCATATCTTTTTTGTGCTGCGGGTCGTTTTGCGCGTCGTATTCGACAAAATCAATTCCATTTTCATTATAATAATCTCGCGCCTTTTCGCAATACGGGCAGCCGGGTTTGATATAAATTACCAATGCCATAAAATAAAATCTCCTTTTCCTTTAATATTTTAGCAATTGAAAGGAGTTTGGAAAAGTTTGAGAAAATTTAAATTTTTTGAGAAAAATGACAGATTACGAAATATTTGAGCCGTTCGAGCGATTGGTTCAAATCGAAATTTTGGGAGAAAAAGTCAAAGTTCCCGAAAACAACTCGCTTTTGCGCTGTTTTCAATTTCTTTCAATGCAAACTATTTCTTACGGCGATTTTTGCTGGAACGGCGATTGTGTCAATTGTCAAGTTTGGCTTGAGAACGGCGGAAAGGAAAAAGCGGTTCTTTCTTGTCGGACGGAGGTTCGGGAAGGAATGAAGATCGTGCGCCTGAGTGGTGAGATTAAACTCTGAAACCAGTTATTAAAGCAGGCTTAAAAATCCGAAAAATCGTCGTTGCGAAAAAATACGCATACGGGCGCGGGAATTTTCACGTTTTGACTTGAAAATCAAATAAATTCCTGTTATTTGCGGTGATTTTGTCTGGCACTTGTCTTGCCTAAATAGCAAGCGAGCTATATTGGATAGCATTTTCTCGGAGATATTTTTGATAATTTCGGCTAAGCCGTCTCGCTTTAATAGGAATTTTTTTCGAAATGATGTAAGGAAGTTAATCAGCATTTTATTCGATAGCCCTTTTGTTAAATTCTTTTGAGGAAACAAGATTTTCGATTAGTATATCTAATGTAAAATTGGAGAGTTGGTTATAAAATTCCACTTGTTTTTAATGGCGAAATAATCAAAAATATAATTATTGCTTGAAAACTCTGTATTTTATAAATCTAAGCCGAGACTTTATTAAAAGACTGCTGATCTAATAAATTTAAGCAAAGTCGAAAAGGAATAAGACCTTGAAGCAATCATACGAATACCCAATTTTATTCGCCGTCGGGATTAATTATAAAACGGCGGCGATTGGAGTCAGAGAAAAGTTTTATATACCGGACGAGGAAATTCCCGCGCTCATCAAGAAACTGAAAGGGACCTTGACCGAGTGTGTCGTCGTGTCCACCTGTAATCGCACGGAAATTTACGGCGTAACGATGCGCGCCGACCTCGATTTGGATTTTTTTAAGGATTTATTGATTGATTTTAAGAACGCGCGAGGTCTGGTCGCCCGCGAAGATTTTTTTGGGGTGGTCGCCTGCGCCGCGTGTCAGCAGCTTTTTCAAGTCGTAACCAGCGTTGATTCAAAAATCGTCGGCGATATGCAGATTTTGGAACAGGTGCGCGAGGCTTACGAAATCGCCCAACAGGACGGCTCGACCGGAAAAATTCTAAACCAGATGTTTCAGCGCGGCTTCAAACTTGGAAAACTGGTTCGCACTGAAACCAATCTGCACAAAGGCGCGGTTTCCATAAGTTTAGCGGCGGTCGAACTCGCTTCGAACAGCTTTGATTCGCTCGCCGAAAAAAACGTTTTGATCATTGGCGCAGGCAAGATGGCTCGGCTGACGGCGGAATGTCTTGTAAAAAAAGGCGTCGGCAAAATTTTTATTTCCAACCGCACTCACGAAAACGCCATTCAATTGTTGAAAAGTTTGCAGACCGAATATGATTTTGAGGGCGAGGTGATTGATTTCA
>DATHTS010000513.1:0-1716 GCA_035462935.1 Pyrinomonadaceae bacterium | reverse complement strand
ACGCTCGGAAAAATCTGGGCTGATCCGACCAAGCCCGATCCTTCGCAAAGCACTTTTCCCGAAGGAACCGTAGCGTTTAAGCTGCTGTTTACGGACGGAGCGGTGGAGAAAGTTCCCTTTCTGTCCGGAACAAAAGAATGGACGGCTAACATTTATCAATGCAATCCGAGAAACAATCCTTCGGCGAAATGTTTGGAGCCCAAAAAAAGGATTGACAGAATCATCAGGCTGTTACAGATAGACATCGCCGTCAAAGACGCACGCGCCGGCGAAACCGGATGGGTTTTCGGAACGTTCATTTACGACGCGTCCCGCAAAGGCAGCACTGTCTGGGAAAAAATGGCGGAAGTCGGATTATCGTGGGGCGATGATTCGACGGTCAGTTCGAAGATCACGGAGAAAGGCGCTTTTCTGAATACTGATTTGAAGCAAACATATTTGAACGACAAATTAATTTTCAAGGATACCGTCGCTTACACAAACGAGGCGTATATGCTTCATCACGGGTTGGGCGGACGATTAAACGGTCCGGTCGATAACGAGGTTTCGTCCTGTATCTCGTGCCACGCGCGAGCCGCGGTAAATCAAAACGGCGAGCCGATGAGGTTTTTTTCGAGCTTTTCCCGACCTAATTTTACGGTTCCGGAGTTCAATAAATTCTTTTCAACCATAAAAAGCGGCGCGCATCCAGCCGAGATGGACGGGAAGACATATACTACGACGGATTATTCGCTGCAAATCAGCGCCGGCATCCGTAACTATTACAGGTCGTTAGAGAAATTACAGCCGAAAACTACCGATGCGAATTCGTCGATCCGTGAAGGCGCCGCGCCGCTGCCGTTGGTGACGAGAGGCGAAGAGTGATTCATTTTACCTAGTTAATTTAGTTATTGCTGAAAGGTAAATTGCTGCCAGATTTGGTTTTTCGCGGAAAATAAAATGCGAATCGAGATAAGTTTTCAACTGGGAAGTTTGTAGTTGATTCAACAATAAGAATTTATATTTTCAAAGTTTGTTGATCGAATGTCTATATTAAATTAATTACCTATATCCGAGGAAATAAAATGGCAGTAAGTAATGCCGTACTACCTGCAACAGTCAATCCGATAAAATCGCGTCGATTCAAAGGTTTTCTTGTTTTCATTTTATTTCCTCTCAACAAATATTGGCAGATCAAGTATTCAGACAAATCGGTTATTTTTTAATGTCTATATCTTAAAGTTACTTTATCTTCTTTACTTTCATAATTTCGATTTTTCTTCAGAATTTAAGCGAATAGCTTCTTAGAAATACTTATAACTGTTTACGCGGCAAAAATGCCGAAGAACTATTTCAAAAAACTCTCTAATTGAAATTCTCATGCATGAAGCAACTAAGACATCCTGACAACAATAACGATTTTCCGTTGAATCTCGTTTTACGCCAGACCTTTCTTAAAAGCTTCGCGTTTATTGAAAAAAATAATGCTTCCTATTTAAGGCAAGTTAATAATTTTTACAATTTCACTCAATAAGATAAAAATTTTCAAGTGAGATGATAGCTCGATGCTTGTTTTGTCGCGTAAATAAATGAAAGCGAATTTAAGCTGAGTTTTTACGGAAATCTATTGATTCTGTTTTTACAAATTTTGCTTTATTTCAAAGCAGACTGATTCCGGAAAAAACTAATTTCACAAGACCATTCGCCAGGAGAAAATTACATGAATAAGAAAAAGTT
>DATHTS010000512.1:0-5345 GCA_035462935.1 Pyrinomonadaceae bacterium | reverse complement strand
TACACTAAAACGATTTACTAAACGGTTTTATTTGATTTTGTAAATCCAAAAACCTCAGATTTTCAGCAGTAATGCGCCGGTTGAAATTCTTTTCGGCGGTCGGTTCGGTCTTGAAAGTTTTTCTTTGGAATAAAATTCTTTTTGCAGGTTGAAAACCATAATGAAATCAAAAATCTTTATCCGATTACTTCTGTTTCTGCTCGTATTTTCCGTATCTCCGTTTGGTTTCGCCCAAAAAACAACTCGCCCAAATCGCGCGGCTTCGACGAAAGACGCGGAGATCGAGCGCAAAATCAACGCGCTTTTGGCGAAGATGACTTTAGCCGAAAAGCTCGGTCAGCTTCAGCAATTGGACGGCGAGGGAAACGGTAAATATCGCCCTGAACATCTGGAACTCGCGCGTAAAGGTCTGCTCGGCTCGACCTTAAACGTGCGCGGCGCGAAAATGACTAATGAGCTGCAAAGAGCGGCGCTCGAATCGCGTTTGAAAATTCCGCTTTTGCTCGGCTTTGACGTGATTCACGGTTACCGAACGATTTTTCCCGTGCCTTTGGGCGAAGCGGCGAGTTGGGATTTGGATTTGATGGAAAAATCGGCGGCGATTGCGGCGGCGGAAGCGCGGGCGGCGGGCGTGCATTGGACGTTCGCGCCGATGGTTGATATTGCCCGCGATCCGCGCTGGGGACGCATTATCGAAGGCGCGGGCGAAGACACTTATTTCGGCTCGAAAATCGCTTATGCCCGGGTTCGCGGTTTTCAAGGAGATGATTACAGCCAGCCGAACCGGGTAATGGCGACCGCCAAACATTGGGTCGGCTACGGCGCGGCGGAAGCCGGGCGCGATTACAACACGACCGACTTGAGCGAGCGCAGTTTGCGCGAAGTTTATTTTCCGCCTTTCAAAGCCGCGGTTGATGCCGGCGTCGGCTCGTTTATGACGGCTTTTAACGATATTGACGGCGTTCCGGCAACCGGGAATCCGTTTGTTTTAAAGGATGTACTGCGAAAAGAGTGGAAATTTGACGGGCTTGTCGTCAGCGATTACACAGCGGTGTGGGAACTGATCATGCACGGTTTGGCAAGAGACGGAGAAGGCGCGGCGATGTATGGGCTGAATGCCGGAACGGATATGGAAATGGTCAGCCGTCTCTACAACAAACACGGCGAAGAACTGGTTAAAGAAAAGAAAGTTTCACTTGCCGTGATTGACGACGCCGTTCGCAATGTTTTAAGAGTCAAATATCGTCTAGGACTTTTCGATAATCCGTTTGCCGATGAAGCGCGCGAAAAAGCCGAAGTTTTCAAACAGGCAAACCGCGATTTTGCCAAGATCGCCGCCGAAAAATCGTTTGTTTTGTTAAAGAACGAAAACAACACGCTGCCAATAAACAAAAACACGAAAGAAATCGCTGTTATCGGCGCGCTGGCGAACAGCAAGGTTGATATGAACGGTAATTGGGCGGGCGACGGTCAGCCGCAAGACCCGATTACGGTTTTGGAGGCAATGCAGCAAAAGTTTCCGCAAACGAAAATTCGTTTCGAGGTGGGCTGCGATCCCGCCTGCGAAAATACGGAAGGTTTTAGAAAAGCGGTTGACGCGGCGAAAGATTCGGATTTTACTATTCTCGTCATCGGCGAAGCCGCCTGGATGTCAGGCGAGGCGTCGTCGCGCTCAAATATAGATTTGCCCGGAAAGCAACTGGATTTGGTCAAAGCGGTTCACGCGACCGGAAAACCATATACCGTCATTTTGATGACCGGCAGACCTTTGACGATAAGCTGGCTGGCGGAAAATTCTCCGGCGATTCTGGTAACGTGGCTGCCCGGAACAATGGCGGGACCGGCGGTTGTTGACACGCTTTTCGGCGACGCGAATCCGGGCGGGAAACTTCCGGTTTCATTCCCGCGCTCGGTCGGGCAAATTCCGATTTATTACAACCATAAACGGACGGGTCGCCCGATTTTAGACGCGAATAAATACACATCAAAATATCTCGACATTTCAAACGCGCCGCTTTATCCTTTCGGTTACGGCTTGAGTTACTCAAGATTCCGGCTGGATAATCTGCGGCTCGACAAATTACAGATTAAACCGACGGAAAGCATAAAAGTCAGCATAGACATTCTCAATTACGGGAGAATGCCGGGCGATGAAGTCATCCAGCTTTACATTCACGACATCGCAGCGACGGTAACGCGCCCGATCAAAGAGTTAAGAGGCTTCAAACGCATTACCTTAAATCCGAAAGAAAAACAGACGGTCGAATTTACTTTGACGCCGAAAGATTTGGAGTTTTTAGACCGCAATTTAAAATCCGTCATTGAACCGGGCGAATTTCAGGTTATTGTCGGCACGAGCAGCGACAACGGTTTGCAAAGCACTTTTGAAGTTGTCGGTCCGACCGGACGCTCGATTTCGCAGACGAGACTTGCCGATTTAGAAATTGATCCCGCTCCTAAACAGCCCGTTCCGACCGCCAGAATTTCCGAAGCCGATCACGCGTTTCTCGAAGATTTACAAAAACGGACTTTTCAATTTTTCTGGGAACGAACCAATCCGAAAAACGGTTTGACGCTCGACCGCGCTCCCGCCGACGGTTCGCCGCGCAAGCCCGATCATCGCAGTTATAATATCGCCAGCATTGCCTCTTCGGGGTTTGCCTTGAGCGGCTACTGCATCGCCGCCGACCGCGGCTGGATTACAAAAGAACAGGCGAAGGAACGAACGCGCAGCACGCTCGATTTTTTTGCCAATCGCTCCGTCCATCAAAACGGCTGGTTTTATCATTTTGTAGATTACGAAACAGGCGAGCGGCGCTGGAACAGCGAGATTTCCTCGATTGATACGGCGCTTCTGCTCGGCGGAATTTTGACCGTCAAGCAGTGTTTTGCGGACGATAAGGAAATCGTCGCGTTAGCCGATAAAATTTATCGCCGCGTAGATTTTAAATGGATGCAAGCCGGGGATCAATTTTTGCTTTCGCACGGGTGGCGACCGGAACAGGGGTTTGTGCGGAATTTTTGGGCGAGATACAGCGAAGAAGCGATGCTTTATCTTTTAGCCATCGGTTCGCCGACACATCCGATTTCGCCGAATGCGTGGTATGCCTGGGAACGCCCTTGGATGGAATACGGCGGTTACAGGTATCTGGCGTCGGTTTCGCCGCTTTTTATACACCAGTTTTCGCACGCCTGGGTTGATTTTCGCAACCGGCGCGAGCATCGCCCGCCGTTTGTCAATTATTTTGAAAACTCGGTCAAAGCGACACGCGCGCAGCAGAAATTTTTCGTCGAAGTTTTAAGTAAGGAATTTCCCAAATACGGTCCGCATATGTGGGGATTGACGGCTTCCGACAGTCAGAAAGGCTATATCGCCTGGGGCGCTCCGCCGCGCCATGACCGGACGGACGGCACGGTTGTTCCCTGTGCTCCGGCGGGCTCGTTGATGTTTACGCCCGACATCACGCTGCCGACTTTGAAAAAAATGAAGGATGAATACGGCGACAAGGTTTATCTGCGCTACGGCTTTGTGGATGCTTTTAATCCGCATAACGGCTGGGTTAACGGCGATGTTATCGGCATTGACCTGGGAATTACGCTTTTGAGCGCGGAAAATTTAAGAAGCGGGAAAAATTGGCATTGGTTTATGCAGAATGATGAGATTCGGCGGGCTTTAAAGCGGGCTTCGCTGGATTTGCATCATTAATTTTGTAATATTTTATAATTCAGCTTACGCTTTGTTTTATCAAAGGACTATAATCAAATTGCGTCGGATGAATTATCATTTAAATTTAATTGGGTTTACCAATTAAAAATAATTTTCAAATATGGCATTGCTCGAAATGCGGCAAATCACAAAGGAATTTCCGGGTGTAAAAGCTCTGGACGGCGTAACTTTTGATTTGCACGAAGGCGAATTTCACGCGCTCGTCGGCGAAAACGGCGCGGGCAAATCTACTTTGATGAAGGTTTTGTCCGGCGTCTATCCATTCGGAACTTACGGCGGCGATATTCTTGTGAACGGCGAAGTCAAGCAGTTTCAAAACATCCGCCAAGCCGAAGAAGCCGGAATCGCCATCATTTTCCAGGAGCTTTCGCTCGTTAAAGAACTAACCGTCGCCGAAAACATCTTTTTAGGACGCGAGCCGCAGCGTTTCGGCGTGATCAATTGGGCGGAAGTTTATCAAAAATCTTCTCAGCTTCTCAGAGATTTGAATTTGCCTTTGAATCCGCGCACCGTCGTCGGGAATTTGGGAATCGGTCAGCAGCAATTGGTCGAAATCGCCAAAGCCCTTTCACAAAATGCAAAAATCTTAGTTCTAGATGAACCGACCGCCGCTTTGACCGAATCCGAGGTCGAAACGCTGTTTGAAATTCTGCGCGATTTAAAAAACCGCGGCGTCGGGATGATTTATATTTCGCATAAGCTCGACGAAGTGTTTTTAATGTCGGATAGAATCACCGTTTTGCGCGACGGGCAGACGGTCGGAACGGAAAGCACGCTCGCTTTGGACAAAAACAAGGTCATCGCTCTGATGGTCGGGCGCGAGGTCGGCGATATTTTCCCGGAAACGACGCACGATTTCGGCGAAACGGCTCTGGAAGTCAAAAATTTAACCGCTTACGACCCGGACGTGCCGGATAAAAAACTGGTTGACGACGTTTCTTTCAAAGTTCATAAAGGCGAGGTGTTGGGAATTGCCGGGTTAATGGGCGCGGGGCGCAGCGAGCTTTTGATGGCGGTTTTCGGCGCTTGGCGCGGGCGAAATGCGGGCGAGGTTTTTGTCGAAGGCAGAAAAACCGAGATTGATTCGCCTTCGGATGCGATTGAAAACGGAATCGGTTTCGTGACGGAAGACCGCAAGCGTTTCGGTTTGATTTTAGAGCAGACGATTTTGGATAATTCGACGCTCGCTGCCTTGACACAAATTTCCGGCGCTTTTTTAACGCATCGCTCCCGTGAAACGGTTGCCACGCGCAAAGTTATGGAATCTCTCCACGTTAAGGCGAATTCGCCGATGACCATTGCCGGAACGCTTTCCGGCGGCAATCAGCAGAAGGTTGTTTTGGGGAAATGGCTTTTGACGAAACCGAAAGTCTTGTTTTTGGACGAACCGACGCGCGGAATTGATGTCGGCGCGAAACAGGAAATTTATTCGGAAATCAATCAGCTCGCAAAAGAAGGTTTGGCGATTGTAATGGTTTCCTCCGAATTGCCGGAAGTCTTGGGACTCTCGGACAGAATTTTGGTTTTGCACGAAGGCAAAATGACCGGCGAATTTACAAAGGCGGAAGCGACGCCGGAAAAAGTGATGGTTGCCGCGACGGGCGAAGCGAAAGTTATG
>DATHTS010000511.1:0-9391 GCA_035462935.1 Pyrinomonadaceae bacterium | reverse complement strand
AGATAATCGCTACGCGATATTTAATGTTAGATTTAATTTTCAAAGACCATCAGCTAGCGGCAATTAATGTAAAAACTTCAGCATTACTTTTAGCTCTCTACTCTTTGTTTAAGTTTCTTTAACTAAACTCACTCTAGCGTAAAACTTTTATGTCGCGTTCACTGAAGATTTTCCATCCGCCGCGCGTTTGCTGCCACCTCAATTCTTGAATGACCTCGCCGCTGCGACTTCGCGCGCCATTTTCAACTCTATATTTTTTCCGAAAACGCATAATCGCCGTGCGCCCGCCGTCCTGAAAAATAATTTCCGGCTCTGCCGCTCGAATATCAATTGATTTTGCCGCAGCGAAAACTCGATTTTTTTCATTTCGTACCGCATTTCTTGGAGTATTTCGGGTTAGATAATAAGCCTTTAACACCGGCACATAGAATGACATCTGTTTTTCAATGTCGCGGTAATTGGTCGCGTCAATCCATCGGTAAAGCGATTCGCGCAAATTTCCGGCTTCGTTATTTTCATTTCGGACGGTCTGCGCGCGCGGTGCGGTTGTCGTTGAAGTTTTATTGTCGTTTTGTTTAGCGGTTTGTCTGGCAAGCTGATTATCGTCAAAAATGTCCCAACGCGCTATTTCGCTGATTTTGTTATAGACGGTTTGGATCACAACAGGTTCGATAAGCTCGCGGGCGGAGATTCGGCGGATTACCCGAAGGCGTCTGCCGCCGTCGAGAGGCGTAAATGTAAAATTCAAATCCTCGTCGCTTCCGCTTGAATTAAAAATCAGACTGTTTCGTTCAAAACCGATACGCGAGCGAACCGTTTGACCATCCGAATTACGAGCGCGGCGCGCGACGCCGTCAGCTAGAAACTCCACGCGCGGCGAGCGCGACGAACCAAGCCAAACGCGGTTTCCGCCGCACTCTATCGCCAGCAGATCGGGCGGCGTCAGCCGAACAGCCAAGTCAATAAAAAACTGCTGCTGTTCGGCGAACGGAACATTGCTCGAAGCGCCTTCGATGACCGAATAAAGCCTGTCGCTTTCATCTACATCTATTCTGTAAACGCCGTTCAGCGCAGAACCTGGGCTGCAAGCTTTTGTCGCCGTCGCTTCCCGCACGTTTTGCGCCGAAACTGTTCCGCCGAAAACGGCGAGAAAAACTGCCAAAATAACTGTCCACCGATTTTTTATCCGCATCTTCCACGCTCCTTTTCTAAATTCGGTTTTTTTCAAAACCCTGTTTTTGATGGCAATACTGTTTTCAGAGTTTATCAAAATCATAAGGCGGCATATAATGAGCGTTTAATTTTGTCGGAAAAAATTAAGTTCCATTTAATCTTGAAAAGAAAGGGCGACAAGTTTTGAAGCGATATTTAACGTGAAAGGAATCGAACCTTAGTCTCCGGCTTCAAGCCGGCGCTTTTTCTCCATAAGCTACACGCCCTTTTGGTTGGATGTAATCACTCCGGCATTCGCCCTGATGATCGTTTGCTGCGATTGTAAAATTCGGCGACAAGATTTGGCGAGAGTTCCGCCCCGTAAATAAAAAAATGGAGCGGGCGAGATTTGAACTCGCTAAGCCCTTTTAGGTTTTTACCATGTACTCCCGACCGGCATTCGCCGAAAGTTGTGTGAATAAAACGGAAAACAAAATCCTCTCCGTTTCGTAATAAAGTTAAATTTTAATGAATATCTCGATCAGACAATTAACCGAAGACGATTGGCGACAGTTTTCTGAAATTCGCCTGAAAGCGCTCCAAACCGATCCACTGGTATTCGGCTCAAACTATGAAAAAGAATCGCAATTTACCGAAGCCGATTGGAGAGAGCATTTGCGGGCGAAGGATTCCGCCGTTTTTATGATTTTTGCGGACGAAAAGCCAATCGGGATGACGGGCGTTTCGGTTTTTCGGGATGATCCGACAAAAAGGACGGCAATCTTTTGGGGTTCGTGGCTCGAACCGGATTTTCGCGGCAAAGGCTTTTCGGATTTGATGTATAAAGCCCGCATCAATTGGGCGAAAGAGCATCCCGGCATCGAGAGAATAATCGTTTCTCATCGCGCTTCAAACCTCGCCTCGAAATACGCCAATCAAAAACACGAATTCTCTTTTACCCGAACACACAAAAAGGTCTGGGCGGACGGCGCGGTCGAAGACGAAGTTTGTTACGAGCTGAAAATAAAACCATAAAACCTCGGCGGCATTTGCCAAAAAAATTATTTGTTTTGAAAATTATTGTGCTATTATTTCTAAAAAATGAGGTGTAAATTATGAACTGCAAACAAGGATTGACTAAATTTTTCGCCTTTTTAGTTTTTGTAATCGTCATCGGCTTCACCGCGCCGGTTGATTTATTCAGTGTTTCGCCATTCGACTACCACGCAGACCATCCGCCCGCTCGTTTATTTCAGCTTCTTTTCATTCTCTTTATCATCAGCCCGCCGCTGATCGTGGTAATGCTGTATTTAATCTGGCAAGAATTAAAGAAGCGCAATAAAATGAAATAATTCAATTTATTCATTAAGCAATGTGAAAATCAGCGCCGTAACATTTCAAATTCAGCTTCCTCGCTACCGCTTGCGAGGCGGCGTTTTCCCAAGCGGTGCTGTATAAAGGCAGAGCGCCCGACGCCCGCACAAGACGCGCCCATTCAGCCGTAACTTCCACAGCGAAACCTTTTCCGCGAAAATCAGGCAGCGTTTCGACGCCGGCTTCGTGAGCTTCGGGCGTGATGCGAACGCTGCGGCAGACACTCGCGGCGCGATTGTTTTCGATCAGAGCGACGAAAGGCTGCCAGGTCGGAAGCTCCGAAATAAAATCTTCAAAGCCGTTCTGTAAAACTTCCGGGTTATCTTCCGAAACCACCACGATAAATTTTGACGGCATCGGGTATTCGGTAAAGCAATATGCCGGACCCGACTCCGGCTCCCGCACGGGCGCGTGTTGTTCTAGCAGCCGCGCGTATCTTTCAAAATAACGAGGCGCTTCGCCAAACTCTTTAATGACGGGTTCATCCGCGCACAGCGCAGCCAATTCTTCGCAAAGAGCTTCCGGCAAATCGGCGCGAAACCGCCAGACATTACCCGCCCGCGTTCGACCTAAAAACATCCGCGAAGCTGGAGCGGTCGTACCGCCCGGCTCGTTCACAAATAAAAGCCGCGAGTTTTCATTATGCGTGAACAGAGCGCGGACGTGAATGTTCATTAGCTTGTAAACAGTTTTCATTTTTTCCTCATTTTGAAGCTTACCCGGCATAATTGTCGAGAATTCTCACAAATAAATTGAACGGGCAAGAAAAGAATCGAACTTGTCTCGTCCAATGCGCTCCCGACGGCATTCGCCAAAATTTATAAAATTGCTATAATCCCAAACGATGCAAAATCCTGATAAAGGTTTCGAGTTGTTGTTCTCATTTTTTTCCGAAAGCGAACAAATCGAATATCATTCGCCGCACGAATTGATTCCTCAAACAAGCATTTATACTTGCGTTTCCGCCTGCGTGAGAATGATTTTGGCGGATTTTGACATTTATTTTCCCGAAAGCTATATCGCGTCGGCTTTGGAAACGAGCGGCGGCGCATATCCTTCAAAAGTTCCGGCGATATTAAACGAATTCGGCGTTGAAGTCTATCAATGGAAAAACGATTTAACGATTGCCGATTTGTCGGCAGCGCTGGAAAACGGTTTCGCAATAGTTTCATTAAAGAGAGAAAACACAAAGTTTGGACACTCATTAATTGCCGATGCTATAATAAACGACGCAATCAGACTGCGTGATCCGCTTCCGTTGGGGCAGGGAAAAAGTTACGCGGTTGCCTTGGAAACTTTCATGAAAGTTTGGTTAAGATCAGGCGTTGTCTATGTTAAATAAAAGTCGAGCATTAAAAATTGCCGAAGAAGCGATTGGCAAACGCCAAAGAGAATCGAATTATGATGATTTTTCTCCGGTTGAATTTCACGGAGAAACCGATTCGTTTTGGATTTTCGTTTCCGGTTCGCAGGCGATGATCGACGACGGAATAATTCCCGGCGCGTTTTTCGCCGTCGTTGATAAATCAGACGGGCATATCTGGACGCGATTAGAACAGGAAAATTATTTCACGCAAAATTCCAAACCCGAACTACAAGCCGCTTAATAATTAAATTGGCGACCAAATTGTTGACAGTGCCGCCAATAAAATAAAATTTGGGCGGACTAAAATCTCAGGTGTAATTATTAAGTAGCACAAAAACCCAAATCTCTACAAATTTTTTATTTGGTTATACGAAAAGGAATTATGATGCACGAAAATGTGTAATAAAATTTTTTTTCATTAATCAAAAATAAAGAAAATCAATAATTAAAGAAGTGGCATTAACTTTGCAGTTGCGGAAATTTCAAGAACAATCTAATAGTTCCCGATTTACAAAATCTAAAATTTAGCAAAGGAGGTTTTCTGTAATGTCAATTTTTTCTAAAACGACCAAATCTTATAATTTGGTTTTTCCTTTGGCGGTTTTGTTTTGCTTGATTATTTTCTCTATCAAATCAGCACACGCAAATAATCAAGCTACCTATTGGATTCTGGGTAATTATAATCCAGAGCAAAAATCTTTAATTGCAAAAGCGGTTGGTTTGGCAGTTACCCGAATGCAGAATGAAAGATTAAGACGAAAACTCTATGAAAAAAATAGCTTCCATTACATTTCAAATAGTGTGATGAATATATCAAATCTAATTGATACTGATAAAAATCGCAAAAACTTACTCTGGCATCAGTTGTATTGGCTTTCCCAACCGAATGGGTCAAACGATACAGAACCGGCATTTCCAAACGTTAAAATTAACATGACAAATGCGCCAAACGGTAAATGGGTAGGGCGAGCAAGGTTAGATTTGGTGAAAGTATTTTGGAATTCAAAAGTTAAGGAATGGCAACAAAGCGGTGAGTTTAATATTGAACTCAACAGCGCTTTTGTAGGCAGAAAGGATATTCATTTTGTCTATGGAGAAACTGATTATTGGGCTGGAACTATTGCCCATGAAATGCTTCATAATTTAGGACATACACACGGTGAATATAGCTCTGACAAAAATTATGAATCTTATCAAATAAATGTTTTTGACAGGATAATTGCTAGTAATGGGTACGAAAGTAAAACTTTAGCTTCTTCAACCTTTTACGGAAATTCACAAGTTGTGTTGGAATGTGGCGTTAAATAAACCAATGTTCGGTTGATTGTAAATATATAATGCCGCTCGCAATACTTTAATCGGAGTTATCTTGTTTAAGATGCAAAGATTGTTTTACTCCTAACAAAGTCATCTTTTCCAAAATCTAAAAAGGAGAAAATAATTATGTTAAAAGTGATGAAAAACTTATTGTTAGGACTTGTCATACTGTTTACGTTTAGCAGTATATCAAAAGGTGGTGTAACCCAACTTGGACCAAATTATTTTGTTGCTGGTGTTCATACAAAAAAATTTGAATTTTATGCAGCTCCACAAGTTCATGGAAAGCAACGCCAATCAAACTGGTGTTGGGCGGCAACTACTCAAATGGTACTGAACTATCATGGGCTTTATGTTCAACAGGAACAAGTCGTTCAAAGAATCTTTGGACGGCAAGTTGATAGTCCAGCAAGTCCAAACCAAATTTTGACAGCCTTAAGTGGATGGGCTCCCGATAATCGCGGAGGTTATTCTGCAATTATAGCATCGTCTTATGTATCTGTAACTGATATGATAAATGACCTTGCTTATGAATATCCATTAATTGTTGGAACAAGTAATTCTGGAGGAACAGGACACGCTTATGTTCTTACCGCCGTTTTCTATAGTTTTGACGGATATGGAAGACCAATTGTGGATAAAGTTGTCTTGAGAGACCCGTTTCCAACAAGTCCTAGCAGGCAAGAATGGACAGGACAAACCTTCAGTTCCAGAGTAAATTTTATTGCACGGGTTCACATTAAGAGACTTTAAACATACAGAAAAACTGCATGAAAGTAATCGGGTAATTGCAATTACCCGATTACTTTTCTTAACCCTCAACCTTCTCAATCACACCAACCCAATGTTCGGCATCCAAAGTTCCGCCCGCGAATTCAGCAATCAGATTAAAAACCTGATCGGAAAATCCGCCGACGTTTAAGATGTCTGCGCGTTCTTTGGCTTGGGTGTGAGCGTAAGGCTGGATGTCAATGCAGACGAGTTTCGCGTTCTCGTTTCGAGATTTGAACTCGTTCCACTGCTTCATCGTTTCCGTTCCGCTTCCGCCGAAGCGTCCGTGATACGGCGTGTCAATCCACGATTCGTTGTCGGAAACGTAGATCAAAACGTCGCCGCTCGACTTATGACGGTTCAGCTCGCGCAAAGGAGCGGAGCAGTTTGTTCCGCCGCAGGGCAAGGATGCGAGCTTTTGCGCGTTGGTCATAATCGAATCGCGCGGATTGAGGGCGATTTTCACGACGTCAGATTCAAACGGGATGACTTCGGCGGTCGGGTTTTTGCGAAGGATCGCCGCCGCGACCAGCGCCGCCACGTCAATGCAGCGGACGGCGGAAGTCGCGCCTTTGCGGTAACCCGTGACCGAAGAGTGCATCGAACCCGAAACGTCGGGGAAAATGTAAACTTTCCCTTTGATTTCCGGCACGTTTTCGGTCGCAATTTCCATCGCGTCCTGCAAGGCTTCGGTAATCGCTCGCGGAATCTGAGCGTTTTGGGAAGCCGCCGCGTAAGGCGAAAGCAGTTGGTAAGGAAAAACTCTCGCTTTGCGAATCGCTTCACGGTCGCGCAGGCGGTTGGCGATGAGTTCAACCATTTCGGCGTCCTGGAAAACTCCGTGACGCTGGAAAGTGTTGAGATTCATTCTAGTCATTTGCCAAGGCGCGTTGCGGGCGATTTGTGTCCATTCCTTCGTCGAAATCGGCAGAGCCGTCAACATCTGGAAGGGAACTTCGGGAACTTCCAAAGCTTCGCCCGCTTTGAATTTTTCAAAAGCTTTGACGATTTCGGGAAGTTTATCCGCGTCCACATCGCGCCCGATAAACCAGCCGTAAAGCGCCTCTTTTTCCGCATCTTTCGGTTTCGGGTGAACCATTTTCAAAATATCGGCGAAACTTGGCGCTTGCCCAACCGACTGTTTAAAAACGATTTCCGCCTTGCGCGTTTCAAACCATTCGCGCACCAGACGCTTCGGCAGAGAACCCAAAGATTTACGCCCAACGGCGCCCGAACGCATAATCTGCACGAAATTTCGCAGCATCTTTCCGTTGTCAATCACGCGCGGAAAAACTCTTTCGAGTAATGCTTTATCTTTCGTTGAAAGAACCGCCGTGAGCAGCGCGGGCATATCTTTCATAAAACCTTTTTCGCGGGCGTAAACGGCGGTTTTCGCCACAAATTCGGTATCGGTTTCTTTCGCTAGAGCAAGAACTTTTTCAAGCTGTTCGCCCGCGTCGGCGTAGAAAGTATGCGAAAAACATCCGGTCGCCGCGTATTGCGCCAGAGCCGCCTTCGGCGAAAGATCGTATGCCAATCCGCCCGCTTCGTTAATGCGGTCAGCCTTCGGCGTGAACATTCCTCTAACGGTTTGAAATAAATTTTTATTTGCCATAATTACCTCCTATGTTGATTTGCATTCCTTTCGGAAATGTTCAGAGTCCAAGACGATGTTATTGAGAAATAAAACAAATAATCCGAATAAAGCCATTGGACAATCGGCAGATGGCGAAAGAATGTAGCCCCAAGCGTCAGCTTGGGGAAGGGGTATCCCAGATATTTGAGCTATCGTAGATAGCGACAGAAGTTCTGTCGCCCGCTCAAGCGGGCTGGAGAATTTGTGTTGACCATTCCACAGGCTTGCGCCTGTGGCTACATTCTCTCGCCTGCTAACGCAGGCTGAAAATTGCAGTTCTTTAAATTATTTTTCAAAGACAGTTTAATTCCTACTGTGCTTCGCCGGAGGACAAACTGAGGCTTGAACTCTGAACAATTTGATTTTTGAAAAATTGGGCGACAAGGTTTGAAAAGACGTTTGCTTGACAGGCATTGTGGATGTAGTCCTTTCGGCATTCGCCCAAAAGATGAAAACGGCGACAAGGTTTTGATGAAACATCTGGCGCTCTACCTGACTGAGCTACGCATCTTTCGATACGGTCGGATTCGAACCGACGACCTCGCACGTTAAAGGTGATGTAGTTCCATCGGCATTCGCCGTGAAAAAGAAAAATGATTTTAAGCCTTTTAGAAGTCGGATTTGTTTAGCATTTCATCCCGCGTCAGTGCTAAATTAGTAAAAACAATAAAATTGAGGAGCAAGATTTATGTGTGTCAGCGACGATTGCAATGAAAAGGGAACTGATAGGAGAACCTTTTTGACGGGCGCGGCGACGGCATTCGTCGGTTTCACCGCGCTTAAAACGGGAGCGCAGACTTTGCCGACTAAGGAACAAATCGTTACCAGAGTTCTCGATGATCCGAATATTCAGCACGGAAAAGTCGTTTTCAAACACGGCGGCAAAGAAACTATTGACGGCTATCTTGCCCGACCGAAAGCCGAAGGCGTTTATCCGGCTGTAATTGTGATTGCGGGAAACGTCATTACCGAAGAATATATTCCGAATACCTGCGCCGCGCTCGCTGTTGCCGGATTCATCGGGCTTGCGCCGAATATTTTTCACATGCTGCCCGAAAGCGCGAAAACGCCGGAAGAAAGACGTTTGGCGTCAGTCGCTCACACTGATTCGGACGCCTTGCAGGATATTCAAGCGGGAATTGATTACCTGCGAACACAGCCGTTTGTGAAAAGCGGCGGCATCGGCGTTGTCGGATTTTGCTACGGCGGAAAACTCGCAATGTTGCTCGGTTCGCGCTCGCGCGAAATTGATGCCGTCGTCCCTTATCATCCCGGTCCGACGACCGCCGCCGAAATAGCGCGGCTCAAATCTCCGACACAAATTCACATGGGAACGGCTGATAGAAATGTTTCGGTCGCTTCAATCCGTGAAATCGAAAAAATACTGAAGGCGCAGTCAGCGCCTGTAGAAGTCTTTTTATACGAAGGCGCAGACCACGGCTTTCTGGCTTACACGCGACCTTATTACAAACCCGATGCCGCCAAACTTTCCTGGACGCGCACCGTTGAGTTTTTACGTCGTCACTTGAAATAAACAACGTAATAAATTATTCGCAATGGAAAGAATCGAACTTTCATCTGCCGCTTATCAAGCGAATGTTCTAACCGTTGAGCTACATTGCGGAAAGAGACTTTTTACTGTTCCAGAACGCTAGTAAAAGCTATGCGCTTTCAGCGCAAGACTTTAGTTTATTTCCGCTAGAATCTGTGTAAAATAGCGGAAGATGAAAGATAACCGGCACGGTCATCACACGATTACCCGATTGACCGCGCAT
>DATHTS010000510.1:0-9635 GCA_035462935.1 Pyrinomonadaceae bacterium | reverse complement strand
TGCCTCAGTGAAAAGTTAGAAATGAGGATTTTTAAACTCATAAAATCCCTAAGTCATTTGCTTTCAACGAAGCAGTTTTCTCCAAAAGCTTTTTCTAACTTATAATTGAGGCATTACATTTATTTTGTACAATTCTTGGCTTGGATTTAGAAATCACTGCGCTTATCTAAAATTTTAGAGTAATCTTAAATGCGTCCTTGCGCTCAGTAACCTGCTTTAGTATTATGAATGTTGTTGTGGTTGCCAGTTAGTTAGTTAGTTAGTTAGATTAGTTAGTGATAGTTAGTTTAGTTAGTTAGATTAGTTAGTTTACAACCACAACGAAAACGCCCGCTTGGATTCAAAACCTAAGCGGGCTTTTCTTATAATCTATCCCTAAAAATCTGTTATGCTTAAAAGATGTATTATTTGCCAAAAGGCAGATTATGGAGAAAACATTGGTCTTGAAAAAGTAGAACAATGTTCGCGCTGTGAATCTTTAGTTTGCGTTCGCTGTAAAGGAAAATGTTGCCAAATCAAAATAAAAGAAAATAATTAATAACTGGAACTTCGTAAAAGATTAAAGTTTTGTAAAGTAAATAACAGACATTTAATTTACATTTGATACCGTGAAATAGATTTTAGTTAATCAGCAGGGCGTTAGCTAGGGTGGTAGCCGACTCAAGCGTGAGACAGGAGAACCTTCCCGACTTGCTCTGTTTTTTTTATTTTTTTAGAACTTCTTTTATCTCAATCGTTGTATAAGCAATAGGGACAATTACACTTCTGCTAACAGCCTGGTAATTCATTTCATCATAACTTTCAGATTTGAAAATTAATGTTTGGTCTGTAAATTGCTCTAATTAATTTGATACTAAAAACTGTGTTTTATTTTGATGCAACTTTCACTGCTGAGTCATTAGGACAATTTTAGCGGTATTTAATTCTTATTAGAATTTTATACTGCAAAACAGCAGTGAACATAACAGAAATAATTCTCTTTGGAGATTTGTAATTAGTTTGCTGTTTCTCATTTTAGGGAGGTTAAGTTTATGACCAAGAAATTACTTTTATTTGTGTTGCTATTTTGCTTATTTATTCTTACAGCTTCAGCACAAGTTGGAAAGTCTAAAAAACTATCAACACCGCCACCGCCTTGTGGAATTAAATTACTCGATGGTTATGTTCACGTTCCTTTGCGAGGCATTGATTCTTGGGTCGGGCGCATTAAAAAAGAAGGAAGACTCACCATTACATACGACATCGGATATTTAGCGGGTGAATATGTAAATCACTGTCTATGGGATAACAGCTGCCTTTGGTATAAAGAACAGCAATTTAATGGTGGATTGGTAAAAATTGCGTTGGGTAGTAATGAAGCAATCTACGCTACATTCCCGAAAACGTATGCGAACTTTTACGCAGAAGTAAAAACTCAAGAGGACATTGCGGAGTTTCTGTTAATAATTATGACATATGATGAGACACAAGAATGTGAAAATAAAATTTAATTGAACTAATTATTAGAAGTAACTACGAAACAAATATTTTGAAAGTGTCTCAAAACTCTACACCTTTGTTGACTCATAAAACTTTCATCAACAGATTTATACAACCGAAAATTTTCCAGATTCTAAAAAATTAAAAAGAGGAGAAAGAACTTAGGTTTTTCTTTCTTTTCTTTTTTGTCATTTTCTATGTGTCAATTAAATTAACTTCCTTTTTTAGGTCTAAACTTTTTAAACTCTAAGAATTATACTTTTTGCATTATATAAGAACTGATTTTTTTACCTAAATTTTTCCTAGCAACACACGAATTTTTTGCTTGCTTAATTCTTAAATATAAGATATTTTTATTGCACCTGTTTTTAATTGAACCAAAGCCCAAATTTTTTTCTCCCTGATGCGGAAGGACTCGAAAAACTCTTTTGGGAAAACTATATTAGGCGGAATGTCGGTTTCATGTTTGATGAAGTAGATAAAAGCTTGGAAGCCTGGGCAAAAGATGTCTTTGCTGATTTGGAAGTTTCCTTCTTTACGCCGGTTAAGGAAACGGATAAATTAAGTCTTTGTCTGTATTTGCTCGATGTTTTTCCTTCACCTTCGGGACGGGGAAACCGTTTGCCGCCGCTTCTGGCAACGCTTCGTTACCTGGTTGTTCCGCAGGGAGGCGTCCCGAGCGAAAATCATCAGTTATTGGGAAAGCTTCTTGTTTCGGCAATGGAAAATGCCGATTTTGAAATCGAAAAGGAACCTTTACCTTTTGAAGTTTGGCAGGCTTTCGGGATTGCGCCGCGACCTTCGTTTGTTTTGCGCGTAACGTTCAAATACGAAAGAACGGAAAAACTCGCGCCGCCCGTGCGCCATCCGCTGACGGTAAAGCATACCCCTTTAGAAACATTGCAGGGAAGAATTTTGGTTAACCAAATACCGATGATGGATGCGAATGTGGAAATTCCATATCTGAAAGTTTTTGCCAAAACCGACGCAAACGGTAATTTCCGCTTCGCAAAGCTTCCGTCCGAACCGACGGACAAAAATCTGTTAATTAAAGTAAAGGGACGGGTATTTCCCGTCTCAACCAGCCAAGCCGAACGGCGCGGTAATCTGTTTTTGTTTGATCTTAAATTGGAGGAATAAAATGCCGACTTATCAATCACCGGGAATTTATATCGAAGAAATTCCGGCTGGCACCAGACCTATCGAAGCCGTCGGAACAAGTACGGCAGGCTTTGTCGGTATTGCGCCGAAGGCTGACGCGCATCCGAATGAAGCCTTTGCCGTCAACAGTTGGTCGCAGTTCGTTAAGGAGTTTACCGCCGACGAGAGCCAAAGCACGCCGCTTTCGCATGCGGTTTTCGGTTTTTTTCAAAACGGCGGAAGTCGCTGTTACGTCGTCAATATCGGAGAAAACGGCTCGCTTCTCGGAGGCGGGAGACGACGACAGGGACTCGCGGTTTTGGAGGAAATTGACGAGGTGGCAATCGTCGCCGCGCCGGGTTTTACCGATCCCGGTTCTTATAACGCTTTGCTTGACCATTGCGAAAGAATGCAGGACCGTTTCGCCATTCTGGATGCTCCCGAACCGGTTGCCAACATTGATTTGCTGAAAAAAGTTGCGACCGCGAGAGTAACCAGACAGCCAAGACCGGAGAGTCCGGATGTTCCGCCAGAGTCGCCACCCGGCGATTCCGGCGCTCGACCACGCAACAGCGACCGGGGTTACGGGGCGTTTTATTTTCCTTGGATTGTTGTCAGCGACCCGTTTTCACCGCAGGAAAATGTTGCCGTGCCGCCGTCGGGACATCTCGCCGGAATTTATGCGCGCACGGACGGAACGCGCGGCGTTCATAAAGCTCCGGCGAATGAAACAGTGCGCGGAGCGCTTGATTTAACTTATCGCATAACTCAGGCGGAACAAGGAGAATTGAACGTTCTCGGCGTAAATTGCCTGCGATTTTTTCCAACGCAGGGAATTCGCGTCTGGGGAGCGAGAACGCTTGCTGAAGGGGCAAGCGAATGGCGCTATCTGAATGTTCGCCGCTTGTTCAATATGATCGAGGAATCAATTGCGCGCGGCACTCGCTGGGTGGTTTTTGAGCCGAATGATATGACGCTCTGGAAATCAATCAAGCGCGACATCAGCGCGTTTTTGACCCTTCAGTGGCGGCAGGGCGCGCTAGTCGGCGCAACCGCTGAAGAAGCATTTTTTGTTAAGTGCGACGAGGAAACGAATCCGCCCGAAGAGATTGACGCGGGACGAGTAATTACAATCATCGGAATCGCGCCCGTCAAGCCCGCCGAGTTTGTTATTTTCCGCATCGGACAAAGCGCCGGCGGAACTGAAATCGAAGGAGGAATCTAATTATGCCGGAAGAAGCCAAGCAACAAACTCCGCTCAATGCATACACCGACCCGTATCGCGCTTATAACTTTAAGCTGGAAATTCAGGGAGTAACGGAAGCGCATTTTACCGAAGTCAGCGATATGGAAGTTAAAGTCAACGCGATTCCCTACCGCGAAGGGGGCAACAGTCAGGTCGTTCATTACGTTCCCGGTCAGACCGAATACGGCGCGATTACGCTTCGTTACGGATTAACGCGCTCGCGCGAGCTTTGGGATTGGTTTATGACCGGAGTGAAAGGAAGAGTTCTGCGGAAAAACTGTTCGATTATTCTCCTGGATGCCGACGGAACAACCGAAGTTTTGCGCTGGAATTTAATAAACGCCTGGGCGGCGCAGTGGCGCGGCGCGGGGCTGAACGCGCTGGATCAGGAAGTTGCCATCGAATCTTTGACGCTGGTTTGTGAAACATTCGAGAGAGCCTGAAAAAAATTGCGGTTTTGATTAACATTTCGCAATTGCCAAAAAACCGTGTTTTTTGCTTATTTTATCAGTAAGATTTTCGATTTTCTCGCCGAAAATTTCAGGCGGGCGGCTAAATTTCTGAGCGTTAAATCAGCGGTTCAAAACGATCCTCCGGGCGATAAAAAAAGTTCTTTACCGCCCGCCCATTGGCTTGAAATAACACAACATATTCCGCCCGAACAATGGATTGATTTTTCCGGCGAAGCTCCCCGCGATTCAATGCCTGCTTTGACCGAAACAAATTCGGTTATTCAGGAATCAACCGTCTTTACTGAGAAGAATCGGGCTGTTAAAGAATCAACCGAGAAGGTGCTGAATCAAGAGAGCGCAAGTAGCCGCCATACAAATGTCGAAACTCCTTCTGAAGGTATTATCCATCCGAGAAAAAAGAAAACCAAACCGGGGCTTTTGAGTTTTAAAGTTTTAGATAAAAAACCGCCGGACAAAACCGCCGAGCCTCTACATCCTTCAAAGAAATCCGCTCAAAAATCATCCGCGCCGAGCGAAGAATCGTTCGCCCCGTCAAAGCGCAGGTTCAGAATTTTGCCTTCTTCACCAATCTTGGAAAAAAAGCGGAAAACAGTTGTTCCGTCCGCTCCGCCCATTAAAAATCCCGTCGAAAAACCATCTGAAAAAAATCAGCCGATTACGATTTTTTATCGGGAAAAAACCGCTGATTTTTATCGAGAAAAGCCTGTTGAAAGGAATTCGGAAACAGTTTCGCCGAAAACTAAAAACAATAGTGAAAAGCAAAATAAAATCGGTGATGATTCGGATTCCCAAAAGAGATTTTCGTTCGAAACGCATTCCCGGAATGAACCCGACAGATCGGAAACGGCGGGAACAAGTTTCAACTATTCAAAACCCAATCACCCAAACCATTTTACATTTGCTTCGGTAACAAAAACCGAAGCGCGGGCGCCTCAAATTTTTCAGGCGAGGGAAAAAAGCGCGAAAACCGCGCCGAAAGATGTAAAAACGAGTTATAAGCGAAAGATGAAGAATGAGGGAGAAAATAAAGTTTTCTCCGAACCGCCCTGGGCGGAACTGCCCGACGAGTTTTTGCCGGGTGAATTTGACGGAATCGAAACAAAACGTTTCGAAGCCGAACATTTGCTTTATTTGGAACGCGAGCAGCAGGGAAGTTAAAAAATAAAAAAATAAGGAGAAAAAAAATGGGAGATACAATTTTTGGTATTGGTTTAATTGTGATCGGCGTTCTGGGCGGACTTGGAGTATATTTCGGTCTGCTGGCTCCGGTCGTCCAGAACCCGCAGGTTACAGGCGCAATTGGCAAGAAGGCTGCCGGGATAATCTGCATTATCGCCGCCGTCGCTCTGATTATTGCCGGAATTCTAAAATTGGCGGGTGTTTGGTAAACGTATTTTAATTTGGCATTAAAAAGGCACAAACCATCGAAAAATCGCGGCAAAATCATTGCCGGAATAATTATCGCCGTTTTTTCCGTCGGCTTTATCGTTTCGGGAATCGGGGGATGATAATGTTTTTTTAAATTCATAAGCCGTTTGTAATTTCGTATGGACTCGGCAAAATTTGCAAACAATCTAAGGAATGGAACGAGTTGCATTTTTAATTGAGGAAACGGGCGAGCGTATTGCCTGCCTGCTTAACCCCGAAAGCGTTGTAGTGCGGCGCGCGGCTGGCATACGTCCGCGCCGTTCTATCGGAGGAAGCTTGGGCGGCGCGGAACTCGCTGACGACGCGCTCCTTTTTACCGGCGGCGGAACGACCGAAATGTTTCTCAACCTGCTTTTCGATGTCTCTCTGACAAGTGCGGATACTAAAGTCAAGGATGTGCGCGATTTGACCTCGCCGCTTTGGAATCTGGCGGAAAATTCCGGCGCGGCGAAAACTTACGGCGAACCACCGCGCGTGCGTTTCGTTTGGGGAAAAAGCTGGAACATTCCCGGCGTGGTCGCCTCCGTATCGGAGCATCTCGATTATTTTGATCCGAGAGGCGTTCCGCTTCGCTCTTGGCTGAGAATGCGCTTCCTGCGCGCAGTTGAATCCGGGACGGAAACTTCGGCAAAAGCTCCGCCGCTCGCCTTAACAAGCGAAACGACTCCCGAGCAGCTTGTTCAGCAGGTAAATAAACTGAGCGAGACCGCGGGCGGCGAAGTAAAAATTCACACTTACGCGGCTGGCGAAAGACTAGACCAATTGGTTCGCCAACAATACGGCTTTTACGGGCATCCGGCAATATGGCGCCTGATTGCAAGCTACAATAATATCAGCGATCCGCTCAATATTCCGCCGGGAACGGTTTTGCAGTTTCCGCCTTTGACGGCTTTGCAGGAGAAGAAATGAATCGGCAACTGAAAACGATTCCGCAAATTACGATTGAAATAAACGGCGCGGCGCTCGAATTAGGCGAACGCGCAGCCCTTGCGGAAGTGCGCGTTCAACAGCGTCTTTCGCTGCCGACCCTCTGTGAAATCACTTTTTTTAATGAGACGGAATTTTTAACTTCATCCGACGTTTTCTCGCTCGGCGCGGATTTGCGCGTTCAATTAAACGGCTTTGACATACCGCTTTTTAACGGGCAAATCACGGCGGTCGAATATATTTACGAGCCTGCCAATCTTAAAAAAATCCGTCTGCGCGGTTACGACAAACTCCATCTTTTACGAAAACGACAATCGGTTCGCGTTTTTGTTCAGATGACTTTACAGGATTTGATAACCGAGCTTGCCAGGGATTTTTCGCTTGAAATTGAAGTAAGCGAGAACACGCCGCTGCGCGAGCGAATTATACAATTTGAGCAGACGGATTTCGATTTGATGACGGAGATTGCCGAAAGAAACGGTTTGTATTTCGCCCTGCGCGAAGACACGCTTCACGTCTTTACGCTCGAAGGCATCGGCGATTCGATTGAGCTGCAGCTCGGTGAAAATCTGCTTGAAGCGCGGGTTGAAGTTAACAGCGACAAAATTTGCCGTTCGGTGCGAACGACCGGCTGGAACGCTCTGCGCGTCGAGAATTTTCAAGCCGTTACCAACGCCGAACGAAACGGCAGGAGTATCGGGGCGGAAATTGATACGGGAAATTTCGGCGGCGATTTCGAGCGCGTTATCGCGGATGAAAATATTACGGATGAAATGGAAGCCTTAGCTCTGTCGCAAGCCGAGTTGGATTGGCGAATCGCTCAGGAAGTAATATTTTGGGGAGCGGCGGACGGCAATCCGCAGCTTCAGCCGGGAACGCGGGTTCGGGTTGCCGGAATCGTCTCGGATTTAACGGGAAGTTATATTTTAACCGCCGTGAATCACACCATTGATACAATAAAAGGCTTTGTTTCGGAGATTTCGACTGTTTTGCCGAAACCGGTTTTGCGGCAGAAACATTCGCTGGCGACTTACGGCATTGTAACCGGTCTCGACGACCCGGAAGGCTTCGGGCGCGTGCGCGTAAAACTTCCGAACTACAACGATGTCGAAACCGATTGGATGCAGGTTTTGAGCGTCGGCGCGGGGCTTGGCAAAGGTTTGCTCGCCTTGCCCGATATTGACGATACGGTTCTGGTTCTTTTTCCTCGCGGTGAATTGACGCAAGGCATCATTCTGGGCGGTCTTTACGGGATGACGCAGCACGAAGATTGGGATTGGGGCATCGAGGAAACCAACGTCAAACGTTTTCGTCTGCAAACCGGAGGCAATCAAAAAATCAGTTTTGACGACGTGAAACAAACTTTGCGGATGGAAAATTCGGACGGAAGTTATGTCGAGATGTCGCCGGAAAAAGTTTCCTTTTACGCCAAACGAGATTTGGAAATCGCCGCGCCCGGCAGAGCGATTTTGATAAAAGGCAAAACAATTGACTTTGAACAAGGCTGAAAATGTTGATTCTGACTGAAGAAGCCGCCCTCGTCTGCATGCACGAGGTTGGCAGAATACAAAATAAACCGTCGCAGGATTTTGTAACGATTGAAAAACGGCGGATTTTGGTGGAAAACGACCCGGAAGGCAGAAGTATCAGCGGCTGTCCGGTCGTGCCGCCAATCGGCAGACCTTGCGTTACGACGCTCAAGGTTCAAACGGGCTATTCGGATTGGATTCGCATCGGGGGCAGAAGTATCTGCCTGGATACGATAACCGGTTTTACCGACGGAACTCCGCCGGGCGTGGTCAAATACAAAGTTAATTTCGCCGGACAAAATTTTGTTTCGGAAAAACAAAAATGATTGTTAAACGCTATCAATCTTGGAGATTTATTCATCCCGACCTCGAAGCGCACGAAGAATTCGCGGGTTTGAGCATTTCGCCGACCGGCGGAATCGAGTTGGTCGCGGAAAGCGATTCGGTTCGGCAGGCGATTTTGCTGCTGCTCTCGACGATTCCGGGCGAGCGTGTGATGCGCCCCGATTACGGCTGTGATTTATATCGCCTGATCTTTTCGCCGAACGACGATACGACCGCCGGGCTTGCTATTCACTACGTCGGGCAGGCGATTAAACGCTGGGAGCCGCGCGTCGAAATCGAATCGCTCGATGCCGAGCCGAATACGGAAGATGCCGCGCGACTCGACATTTTGCTGGTTTATCATTTACGGGCGACGCTTCGAACGGAAACCTTTATGTTTTCGGTAAATCTCGCGGGAGAAGAAACTTGATGCTGACAGAAACTCCAAATTTGGATGACCGCAGTTTCGACCAGATGGTTGAAGAATCTCTGCGTTACGTCCGGGAAAACTGCCCGCAATGGACGGACCTTTCGCCGCACGACCCGGGCGTGGTTTTACTTGAGCTTTTTGCTTTCCTCACCGAAGCGATGATTTATCGTTTGAATCGTCTCCCCGAAAAAGCCTATATCGAATTTCTCCGGTTAATCGGCGTGAAACTTAATCCGCCGGTTGCGGCAATCGTCAAGCTCGAGTTCAAGCTAAACAAGCCGCAAAATCAGCCGGTCGAAATTCCGCGCGGAACTCGCATTACATTAAACCGTTCCGGCACAAGCAGCCATCCTCCGGTTTTTACGACATTTCAGACGGTCGTTATTCCGAAAGGCAAAACCGCCGCTGAAGTTATGGCTTACAATTGTGAGCTTATCGAAGCGGAACCTGTCGGCATAGGAACAGGTTTGGCGGGGCTTTCGGTAAAAGTTAAACGTCCGCCGATTGTTGCGCGAACAAGCGAGGAACTTGAAATTCTGGTCGGGGTAGAGGCGACTTCCGAAGAATTAAAAGAACGTCCGCGCGCCGTCGAATATCAAGGAAAGATTTACCGCATCTGGACGGAAGTCGAAAATTTCAGTCAATTGGAGGATAGATTC
>DATHTS010000509.1:0-3751 GCA_035462935.1 Pyrinomonadaceae bacterium | reverse complement strand
CGGGCGAATGTGCGAAAGAAGATATTCTTTTAATTGCGGCTCAAAGTTTTTGATTGATTCTTCCGGGCTTTCAGTGAGATTGTAACCGACAGCGAGTTCAAGCTCACTTAAAGGAATTTCCAGTTCCATTCCGACTTTTTTCGGCGTGATGTCGAGCAAAACAATTGTCGTCGGTTGCTGATGAGCAAACAAAGGCTGCGGCAAAATAATGAATAAGCCTAAAATGATAAAAAGCAGAAAAATGCATTTGTATTGCAAGAATAAGGATTTGAAAGCGAATATCTTCATTACTTCTTCACAAAAACGAGGCTTTGCAATCAAACAAAAATAAAAAACTTCGATAGTTGAAGCTGTAAAATGCGTTTAATGGCACAAATACCGATGAAATTTGCGATGTTGCAAATACAAAAATCTAATTATCGATAGTGATTGTAAAGTTTAAATTGTTAAAAAGCGAGAAATTGTTAAGAAATGTAAAGCCTTGAGGTAGAAATATTTTGGAAATACTAGCTGGAAACTACTAAGTTCCGAAAACGCCCCTTTATGAGCCACTTTTTAGGAACTACAAAAAAAGCCCGGATTTGATTTCTCATTTCCGGGCTTTTCGCTTTACTAAACCAGTTGTATTCCTATATAGAAAGTAAATTTACAATCTGTGGAACGTTCCAAATATTTTGTGGAAAAACTGATTCAAGAATACCTTAAGTAGTAGTTTCCCAATAAGTTGTTGTTATAAACTTACGTAGTCTCAAAAATGGGCGTTTTTGAGACAAGCAATTTTTAACGGCGACGTTGACGTGGGCGGGAACGGGCAACACGCAAGCTAAGGGTAAAAAGGCAACGTGATAAGAAAGTAGCTGTTCCCGCCTCACGTCCAATAACTTGTTGGGCAGAGCGCCACCATTTTACTCACGCACGGTGAAAACGAGTTCGTTGCTGACAATAGTGGTTTCGGTGCTATGCTTCGCTCGCCAGAAAGCAACTTGATTGTGTTGCAAAGAAGACTCATTGCGCCACTTCAAAGAAGGACGATTCGCATATAAGAAAGCGACCCGATAAACGCCCGGTTCTTCAAACGGAGGTAAATACACCCAATTTTGTAATTCTTTTGTTTCGCCAGAAGCCAGCCAAAACACTTCGTCTGACTTTAAGGCGTTCATAAGTCCACAACGACCTTCTTCACTTGCTTTTGGTTCGGAAGGGTGTTGAGCGGCTTTATCATTTTTGATGATTGACCATTGGACAAGCGGCGTTCGCCAAGCGTGTTCGCTGCCGTCGCCCAGACTTACTAGCATTACAACGTCTTTGTCATTGTTAGAAATGACAGCTTTCAGAGAAATTTGCTCGCCGACTTTTACCTCAGACTTCTGCGTTGAAATTTGTAATGCGATATTGTTTGAGCGCGGGCTACCAATCAACTCGGTTTGAACTGCATCAGGAAGCGCTTTGAAACCGTCCCAAACAAAGAAAGCCGTTATACCGAAGGCAAAGGAGAGAATTGCAACTAAAATTTTCAGTTTCAAAGATTTCATAATTTTCTCAGACTATCTTTTATTCGTCTAACCAACAAGAAGTTCTGCCCAATTTTGTATTATACCGAATTACATTCCGCATAATAAATTACCGCGAATTTCTAAACAGTTGTTTTTCAGCTATTTTCAGAAAATGCGCCTGACAAAAGCCGAATTATAACTAAACAAAAAATTCTTTTTATTTTGTTTCAAAAAGGGTCGTTTATGACACAAATATTGTCTCATTTAAGGGGCGTTTTTGAGACAACAAAACTTACAATAAATTTCTACTTTTTAATTTATTGTTTAGTATGAATCCCAAAAATAGTCATAGGATAAATCATTTGCCCTAATATAAAACCGTAAAACAAAAGGCAAAGCACACTTTCTATCTCACAATCTCCGCAACCTGAAAGCCAACCTGCCTTAATTAGAGAAACAGACAACCATATATGAAACTTTTTGGGGTTTGACTTCTAGCATCAGAATACTCTACTCATAAACCCAGGCACCGAATTGATACTTTGGTATGGATGAAACAAGCTTCCAGTAATAATTGAATACAAGCGTTCGCGAAGGGGCATATCGCCTACAGAATACCAGTCAATTTTCCAAATACGTTAGAATCCTTATGGATATCACTGAATTTTAATGAAAGAATGTTAATTGCTTCAAACTCACCATTAAATGTTTTTATTTCCAATTAAATATATATCTTTAATTATCAAAATTCATTTGCTTCAGTAGTTCAATAAAGCGCGGATCAGAACGCAAATTGTCCACCTTCGGATGGATTTTAATTTGTGCCATTCGATGGTCGCGCACTTCAATAGCCTTCTTCAGAAGCTCAAAGGTTCTTTCTCTATCGTTAATTTGAGCGTAAAGGGTTCCCAGATTATAATAATCATGCCAGTCTGAAATCTCAGAATTTTGATGCATTTCGATTTGTTTACGCCAGTAACCTGTCATTCCGCCTGTCTCAAACGCTTTTCTATTGTCCAGATTATCGAAACCTCCTCCTCTTTCCATCAAAGCCGCCCATTCATTTGTCATTCCAGCCGCTTCGTATAGCTCTAGTAATTCAAATTTAATAGCGCCAAAATGCGGATTTACAATTATTCCCCTATATTGCGCCAATGATTCATCGAAACGGCGAGCGTAAAACAGAACGCGGGCGAGATCCGCTTTTACGGGAAGGGATTGCGGCTCCATGGCAAGTGCACGCTTTTCCGATTCGATGGCTTCGTCAAATCTGCCCATTTCCGCTAGAAACAATCCATACCAATGCGGCGCGCGCGCATAATCAGGATTTAATTCGATTGCTGTTTTAAATTCACGATCTGCCGCTTGCCAGTCGTATTCATAAAGCCAGTGAACCATTGCCAGCGAAAGATGACCTTCGGCAACTTCGGGCGCAAGTTCTATCGCTTTTAGGGATGCGGCTTTGGCTTGGGGGAAAATCTCTTTTGCCGGGACGCCGCCCCAGACGCTCAACAGGAAATACGAGTTCGACAATCCGCTAAAGGCTAGGGCAAATTCCGGGTCTTTTTCCGTTGCCTTGCGAAACAGTTCCGCCGCTTTTCTAAGCGAGATTAAATTTCGTTGACTCCACAACGAATGAGCTTTCAAATAAAAAATGCGCGCCTCGGCGTTGCTGGTTCCTCCTTTGTTTCTCTCGATTGGTAAATTCTGGTAAACATCTTCAGGCGATTCTGCGGCGTTAAACTCATTTATGGTGGTTCGATTGCTGAATATATTCAGAGAAAAACCGATCAGAAAAAAAACAGAAGCAACTGCGAGGACCGACAAAACTGCCTTCTGGTGACGCCGGTAAAATTTGGCGCTGCGGTAGAAAATCGTATCTTCCCGCGCGGATACCGGCAATCCTTCGAGAAGGCGTGAAATGTCTTCGGAAAATTCCTCAACCGACTTATAGCGCCTTTCAGGCTCCTTTCTGAGCGCTTTTAGTATGATTTTGTCTAAATCCTTTTTTAGAAAATTTCGATTAATAATTTGGTTTTTTGCTTTCTCATTAATTATTGTCTGGAAACCACTGTTTAACGATGAAGGAGGAATCGGGTCGTCTTTACAAATTGCCTGCACAATTTCATAAAGTGACTTGCTATCGAAATGATACGGGCGATTTCCTGTGACTAATTCATAAAGCACAACGCCGAGCGAGTAAATGTCGGTTGCTTTCGTGACCTGTTCACCGCACATTTGTTCGGGTGAAGCGTATT
>DATHTS010000508.1:0-2209 GCA_035462935.1 Pyrinomonadaceae bacterium | reverse complement strand
AAAACTTCTCTCGCCCGCAATCCGCAGTCAACGGCTTCTTTATATCGCCCCAAAAGAGCTAAAGCGTAAAGTTTGCTGATTTGAGTCGTTGCCGCAGTGTGCGTTAAATCCAGGTTTTCAAAACTTTTCCTCGATTCATCCAGCCAATACAAACAATCTTCGAGCCGCCCGTTAACCAGATTTTCAATAGCGGTCATCCATTCCAAATAAGCTTTTATTTCGGGATTTTTTGTTAAATCGGCTGCTTCGCGCAAAATTTCTACAATGATTGAGATTTTCTGCGGCTCGTTCGTCCAGGCTTCATAGCAGATTTGTTGTAAAAATTTAGCCAGCTCTATATTTACCAGTTGTGAGTATTGCGCGAACAAAGCCTTACGTTTGTCCGAAGGGTTTTCGATTAATCTCTGAGCAAAATCTTTGTAATTCATTTAAAAAATAGAATTTATTTGTAAAGGGATTGTAAATCGGCAATTATGCTTCGGTCACAGCGACATATAATCCACCTAAAAATCTGCACAATATTAATGTATGTCCCGTAAATTGCCAAAAACGCCCCTTTCTCCGGCTAAATCCTAATATAAATCAAAAAAGTATGATTTGTTTTTCTATTTTTAGATGCATATTCGGCTCATTTAATTAGCTCGCCGGTAAACCTCGCTTACAAATAAATTTAAGATCAAATTTATCAATTAACTGTTTGGCAAATTAGCGCTTCTTAAAGTTTACAAAAAGAACTTTCCGGCAGAACATTTATTCTTTTGCAGTCGTATGCCTTTCTCGGAGTTCTTATTTTTAAAGTTTAGGAGAACGTTTTAATGTATTGTCCCAGATGCGCTCAGCAGCAATTACCGGATGAAGTAAGATTTTGTTCCCGATGTGGCTTTCAGCTGGTTGCCGTCTCGCAGTTACTCAGAACTGAGGGAATTGCTTATTTTCATCAGCCGAAAGAAAGGTTGCCTTTAATTAAACGACAGGAATTGCGCAAAGGAGCAAAGCTAATCTTTTTAAGCTTTTTTTCGGTTATTCCTTCTTTTATATTAGCTATTATTATTGATCATCCGCTTCCTTTAGCCGTTCCTTTCATTACATTTTTAGTTGGACTGGTACAAATACTTTATTACTTTTTCTTTGGTGAAAGCATTCTGCCAATGAAAACACAAAATCAATCGTTTGCATTTAACGAAAATCAACACCAGCTAAATTATCAACCAGCGCAAAATTTACATTTTGAATCAAGGGCATTTAATACAGCCGAGTTTGTTCAGCCTGCAAGTATTACAGAGCCAACTGCTAATTTGTTTAAATATAAATAAGGAAAAGCCGATTCAGTTATTTAAATCTGATTGGCTTTCCTAAGTTCAAATTTCAAAATAAATGTTTTCCTTTGCGTTCTTTGCGCCTTTGCGCGAAAATTTCCCGTAATGAATAACGAATTTGTTCAGGCGCTTAAAAAACATCAATCCGCTTTTGATTTAAATTTACCGGAAGAAAAATTTCACGCCTTAGCCGAATTTTACGAACTCGTCCGGAAACACAATGAAATTCTACATCTGGTCGCGCCTTGCACACCGGAGGAATTTGCCGTTCGCCACATTCTCGAATCACTTTACGCCGCGCATTTTCTACCCGAAAACACAAAATTTGCCGATGTGGGAACGGGCGCCGGTTTGCCTGCCGTTCCATGTTTGATTGTGCGGGAGGATTTGCACGGAGTTTTAATCGAGTCGAAATTGAAAAAGGCGAATTTTCTGGAAGAGGTTTTAGCAAAATGTGGATTGAAAGCCCGCGCTGAGATTCTTAATCGCCAGTTTGAAGAACTCGAAAAGCCCGATGTTTCTTATATTACGTGCCGCGCTCTGGATAAATTCTCGAAAAAATTGCCCAAACTTCTTAAATGGTCTGACAATTCCTCTTTCCTATTTTTCGGAGGAAACGCTTTGCGCGAAGAACTCGAAAAACTCGGCGTAAATTTTGAAGAAAAACTGCTGCCGATGTCCGAGCAAAGATACTTATTTATCAGCAGAAAATAAAGATTTACGTTTTGCTTGCCGTTTCGCCTGTGATACAATGTTTTATATGAAACGCGCAGTGAAAACAAAGAAAACAGCTCAAGATTCCGAACCGAAAGTTAAGAAAACTGTTTCAAAAGTTTCTATCAAAAAGGCGGCTAAATCAGCCGGTAAAATCAGCAATCCGGCTGCGCTTAAAT
>DATHTS010000507.1:0-3455 GCA_035462935.1 Pyrinomonadaceae bacterium | reverse complement strand
CCACCTGTGGAAAACTTTGCTTTGAGTAAACTAAGTTGTTTCATTTACTCGGTTTAAGTATTAATAACAAAAAACCTCTGGAAAACTTGCCAAACCTTATAAATTTTGAATATAATTAGATTTACTATCGTAGGACGCATCAAAAGCGTTACGATGCGTTGCTAACAAATTATCATAGATAACTATCTGTAGATAAATTTAGATGCAAAGAGGCTGTCGCAGGACAGCCTTTTATCTTTTTAACGGAAAATCCCCCGCCTTTATTTTGCACCAAAGCTCGGTTTTCTTCTCGATAAAAGCTCAAAAATCTCAACCAGCGCGGGAATAATATAAATCGCGCAAGCCACGCCCAAAATCAAGCCCGTGATAAAACGCGAAACGTGCGTGTTTTCCCAAATATCGAAAACTCCCAAAAGCCAATCAACCCCAATCGGAATCATCGCCGCGAACAGCCAGAATCTCGGCAGCGGCTCGGTGTTATTTACTGAACGAAACAAAGGATAAACGACAAAACCAAGCAATAAACCGAAATAAACGCCAAAACAGCGCGAGCAGACGGCAAAAGCGTGACTTTCGAGATGAAATGAACGCGAAGGAATTTGATGACAGATGTAACTGAAAAAGCTGTAAACCGGATTTGAAACGCTCGTTAAACCGTTTGCTTCGGCAATCGGCGCGAGCAAAATCAGAAAAACCCAGAGAAAAACTATAAAAAAAGCTACACTCCAAATCTTCCAAGCGCGTTTTTTCAGCACTTGACTGGTAATTTGCGGAATATAATTTTCGGCTGATAGTTTCATTCAAAAATAAGCCGCAAAGATACACAAAGAACACAAAAAAAAATATTTTGAGAATTTTGCGCCTTTTTGCGGCTTTTAAAATTAAAATCGAATTACGGCATCCGGTCCGCCTTCAATGTGAACCGTATCAACAAAACGAATACTCTTGTTGTCGGTAGTCATTACGACGGAATGGGTTCGCTTGCCCGCGCCGAAAAACCGTACGCCTTTCAGAAGCGCGCCGTCGGTTACGCCGGTGGCGGCAAAAATTACCTTTTTTCCGGGCGCTAAATCGTTTGTGTCGTAAACTTTATCCGGGTCGCTGATACCCATTGATTGCAGGCGTTTCGTTACTACTTCAGCCGGCGGGACTTTCGATTTATCCACGCCTAAACGTTCCGGGTCAAAAACGAGCTTTGCCTGTATTTCGCCGTTCAGACACTTCATTGCCGCCGCCGTTAGGACGCCTTCGGGCGCGCCGCCGATGCCAACGACGGCGTGAATATTTGTTCCGGCAACTGCCGCCGAAATTCCGGCTGACAAATCGCCGTCGGAAATCAAACGGATTCTCGCGCCCGTTTCGCGCACGTCGGCGATTAGCTGTTTATGGCGCGGGCGGTCAAGTGTCATCACGGTCAAATCGTCAATATCGCGCCCTAATCGGCGGGCGATATTTTTTAAGTTTTCCTTGATCGGCGCGTCAATATCAACCGCTCCCTTGCAGGACGGTCCGACGACGATTTTGTCCATATAAATATCCGGCGCGTTGAGCAGCCCGCCGCGTTCTGCCGCCGCGAGAACAGCAATGGCGTTATTTGCGCCAAGAGCGCACAGATTCGTGCCTTCGAGCGGATCAACGGCAATGTCAACCTCGGGGAAATTTTCGCGTTCAGCTTCGTCAAAGTCGCCGCCGCCGACCTGCTCGCCGATATAAAGCATCGGCGCTTCGTCGCGCTCGCCCTCGCCGATGACGATTCGCCCGCGCATCGGCACGCTGTCCATCGCCTCGCGCATCGCTTCGACCGCCACGTGGTCGGAGTATTTACGGTCGCCTTGTCCCATCGTCCGGGCGGAAGCAATCGCCGCCGCTTCCGTTACGCGCAAAAAATCAAGCGCCAATTCGCGTTCTGCTTTTAAGTTTTTCATAATGTTTTGATAGATTTGTTTTTGGCATTTTAACACTTGTTTATGCCGGAATGACAAGTTATCCTTGTGAAAAATTGCATTTTTTATTTTAGTAAATTTAGGAGAATATTAAAAAATGACATATATCGTTACCACGCCGTGCATCGAATGCAAATATACTGACTGCGCGGCGGTTTGCCCGGTCGAGGCGTTTCACGAGCTTCCCGACCGGCTTTTGATCAATCCCGATACTTGTATTGACTGCGACGCCTGCCTGCCGGAATGCCCGGTCGAGGCGATTTTTTCGGATATGTCCGTGCCGGAAGAATATTTGGATTGGATAGAAAAAAATGCGGAAGCGGAAAACTATCCGATTATCAGCACCAAACAGCCCGCGCTTCATAATCCGGGTTGTTCAGGTCCGCCCGAATGACGTAATATAAATGCGGTGAAGCGTTTAAAAAATAACGGCGCTTCACCGCATTCTTTAATTTTCTACTCTCATTTCATCTCGCCTTTCATCTCTAAACGGAATTCCGCTCCTTTTACCGCTTTATAAAACTGAGTTTTGATCTCGTAAACGATTGTGGAACTTTTGCAGGCAAAAAACTTAAGCGAAATTTATCGCAGCAATTTTAAGGCGAGCGAGTTTTGCGCGTCTTCTTCAAATACTGAAAACAAGATACTGATTTTATTCGGAACTCGCCCCGAAGCGATAAAACTCGCGCCCGTTATTTACGAGCTTCAAAAAGAAAACTTTCAAACCCTAGTCGTTTCATCAGGTCAGCATAAAGAACTGCTCGCGCCTTTCTTAAAAATTTTCAACCTGAAAACCGATTACGATTTGCAGGTGATGAGCGAAAATCAGACTCCGAACCAAGTTTTATCGAAAACTTTGCACGCTCTGGACGAAGTTTTGGAAGCTGAAAAGCCGAACTTGATTTTAGTTCAGGGAGATACGACGACGACTTTGGCTGGCGCTCTGGCAGGATTTACGCGGCAAATAGCGGTTGGTCACATCGAAGCGGGCTTGCGTTCGGGAAATTTACAGAGTCCTTTTCCCGAAGAGATGAATCGCCGTCTGGTTTCGCAAGTCGCTGCATTCCATTTTGCCGCGACCGAACAAAACCGCGACAATCTTTTAGCCGAAAATATCGCCGAAAATCAAATTTTCGTAACAGGAAACACGATTGTTGACGCGCTGTATTTTATCCTCGAAAAATTAAAGCCGAGCAAAAAAATCAAAAATTTGATTGCGGAAACAAAAAATCTGAAAAGAATTCTGCTCACTACGCACCGGCGTGAGAGTTTCGGCGAAACGATGTCGGGGAATCTTCGAGTTTTGCGCGAATTTGTCGAAAAAAGAGAAGACGCCTGCCTGATTTTTCCCGTTCATCCTAATCCGAATGTGCGAAGCGCGACCGAGAGGATTTTAGCCGGAAGTAAAAGAATTTTTTTGCTCGAACCGCTCGATTATTTCGATTTCGTTTATTTAATGAAAACGGCTTGGCTGATAGTTTCCGATTCGGGCGGCGTTCAGGAAGAAGCACC
>DATHTS010000506.1:0-8886 GCA_035462935.1 Pyrinomonadaceae bacterium | reverse complement strand
TTCGAGCCGTCGGTTTTCTGACAAACCATTCCCGAAACACGTCCGTTGCCGGTAATTTCAACGGGCGAAGTCTGCCAAACGAATTCAACGCCGTCCTTTTTCGCCAGTTCGTATTCATATTCGTAAGCGGAAATATCCTTTTCCGTCTTTCGATAAACCATCAAAACTCTTTCCGCCCCGAGCCGTTTGGCTTGCGTAACGGCATCAATCGCTGTGTTTCCCGCGCCGATTACCGCCACGATTCTTCCGAGCGGAACGCTTTCCCAGTTGCGTGTTTTGATATGTTCGATAAAATGCAGGGCGTCCATCACACCGCTCATATCTTCGCCCGGAATATTTAATCTGTTTGTCGCGCCCAAGCCGACTCCAACAAAAATCGCGTTATGATTTGCCTGCAATTCTTCAAAGGAAACGTCGCGCCCGATTTCAGTATTCAATTGAAACTTGACGCCGAGCCGCGCCGCTTGTTCGGCTTCCGCCAGCGAAACGGCTTGCGGCATTTTATATTCCGCCATCCCATATGTGTCGAGTCCGCCGGGCAGAGGCTTTCTTTCATAAATCGTCACGTCATAACCGAGCCGGGCGAGATATGCCGCGCAGGAAAGCCCAGCCGGACCGGAGCCGACAATGCCAACAGATTTTCCGTTCGGCTCGCCTTTTTGAAGAATCTGCTTGTTGTTTGCAATTGCATAATCGGTCGCATATCTTTGCAGACGCCCGATCTCAATCGGCTTGTCCATCAAAGTCTTCTCGACACACGCGCCTTCGCACAAAACTTCGACCGGACAAACTCTCGCGCAAGTTGCGCCAATCGGGTTCGCGTCAAAAATCACGCGCGCCGAACCCGTCAGATTCCCGCTCGCAATCTTTTTAATAAACGAAGGCACGTTGATATGTGTCGGGCAAGCGTGCGTGCAGGGCGCATCATAGCAGTAAAGACAGCGATTCGCCTCGAAAATCGCTTCAGCTTGCGAAAGAGGCGGATTGATGTCCGCAAAATTTTCCTCGATTTGTTCGATGTTTATTGGTGAATCGTGTGTTAATGACATAGTTTTTATTAAAGTTCGGCATCGGCTTCGATTTCAATTAACATATTAGGGTCAATCAGTTTTGAAACCTCGACCATTGTCGTCGCAGGCATAACACGGCTGAAAAACTCGCCGTGCGCCCGCCCGTATTCTTCCCAAAGCGAAATATCGGTGACAAACATCCGCGTTCTGACGACGTTTTCCAGCCCCGCGCCTAATGCCTTTAACGCCCGCTCAATATTTTTGATGACTTGAACCGTCTGCGCGCAAGCATCGCCGACACCGACAATATCGCCGTTTTCATCGGTTGCCGTCGTGCCTGTAACATAAATTCGATTGCCGACACGCACGGCGCGGGAATAACCAACAATTGATTCCCATTTCATCCCGGACGAATATTTTTGCCGTTCCTGCATATTTTATTTAGTATTTGAATTTGTTTTTACTACTGAATTAACACCTAGCATTTTCAATATTTCCTGCTCCGTAGCTTTTTCAAGTTTACGAATTTTACTTTTAGATAATTCATAGATTTTTCCGGTTCGTAAATAGACTTTTGCTGATATTACAACGCCGCAATCTACAACTTTTTCAACTTTTGAAATTGGTGATTGTCCGCCGAAAACTTTCTGAGTTTTCGTAGGCATTGAAAAACACTTATTTCCTGCAGGAAGGTCAGGATATTTATTAAACTCCTTATTTGCATTTGGCATTTCTTGCAAACTTCTTACACTTTCTTCAATGCTTTTATTTAGATTCTCCAATTTTCCTCTTTTGTTGTGATCCATCCGTCTTTCTTCTGTCATTGGTGTATTTTGCACTGAATTAACATTTATACTGTTATTTATTGGAAATGAAGTTCCCGCATTAACCGGGAATTCCATATTCACGTTTCTCTTTTCAATATCATTGCTGGATGAACTGTTGCAATTAACAAAGAAGAGTAAAAACATCAATATTAAGACTAAAAAGACTGCTTTGTTGATAATCATATTTTACCCTTTTCCAACTTCGCTGGGCTGATTTTTTAATCCGCGATTATCGCGCCGTAAGCATCCGGTCGGCGGTCGCGGAAAAATTGCCACGTGTTGCGCACCTCCCGAATCATATCAAAATTCAAATCAGCCACAACTAATTCGTCTTTATCACGCGAGCCTTCGGCGACGATCTGCCCGCGCGGGTCGCAGAAATAGCTCTGACCGTAAAATTCGCCGATGTTCCATGGCGCTTCCGTGCCGACGCGATTGATCGCGCCGACAAAATAACCATTGGCGACGGCGTGTGCCGGCTGTTCAAGTTTCCAGAGATATTCCGAAAGACCTGCGACTGTTGCCGAAGGATTAAAGATAATTTCCGCACCGTTTAAGCCCAGACATCTCGCGCCTTCGGGAAAATGACGGTCGTAGCAGATATAAACGCCGATGCGCGCAAACGCCGTTTCAAAAGTCGGATAGCCGAGATTCCCCGGACGAAAATAGAATTTTTCCCAGAAACCGGGATTAACGTGCGGAATATGAGATTTGCGATATTTACCCAAATATTTCCCGTCAGCGTCAATCACCGCCGCCGAGTTGTAATAAACACCCGTAATTTCTTCCTCGTAAATCGGCACAATCAAAACCATTCCGTATTGTCTGGCAACATCCTGCATCATTTTGACGGTCTTGCCGTCGGGAATCCTTTCAACCGCTTCATACCAGCGCGTCTGCTGCTCGGCGCAAAAGTAAGGCGTGGTAAAAATCTCCTGAAAACAAAGCATCTGCACGCCTTTCGCGGCGGCTTCTTCAACCATTTTCATTTGATTTTCGATGTTCGCCTTTTTAATTTCCTCAATCGGCGCATCCGTCGGCGCAACGTTTTTGGCTTGAATCAAGCCGCATTTGATAATTCTTGACATACATTCCCTCTCAAAATTCAAATATATTCCAAATTAACTGTTATAAATCAATCCAAAATCCAAAATCTAAAATCCAAAATCGAATCAGCTCATCCAATTAACGCCCGCTTCGGGATTCCATTTTATCGTTGTTTTCTTGAGCTTCGTCCAAAACTCAATCGAGCTTTTGCCCGTAATATCGCCCGCGCCGAAACGCGAATCGTTCCAGCCGCCAAAGGAAAACGGCTCGCGCGGGACGGGAACGCCGATGTTTACGCCGATCATTCCGGCGCTGGCGTGTTCCATCACATAACGCGCCAAGCCGCCCGATTGCGTGAAAACCGAGGCGGCGTTGCCGTATGGATTCTCGTTTTCGATTTTAATGGCTTCGTCGAGCGTGTCGGTTCGCATAATCGAAATCACGGGACCGAAAATTTCTTCCTTAGCAACGGACATTTCCGGCGTTACGAAATCAATCACGGTTGGTCCGACATAAGTGCCGTTTTCCTTGCCTTCGACCGTCGCGCCGCGTCCGTCAACCAGAATTTTCGCTCCATTTCTTTCCGCTTCCGAAATATAATTTTCGATGCGCTCTTTCGCCGCTTTTGAAATCACCGCGCCGAGGTTTTTGCCCGGAACGACTTTTCGCGCCTCGCTGCAGATTTGGTCAATAATCGGATTGACGTTTCCGACCGCGAGCATCGCCGAAGCCGCCATACAGCGCTGTCCCGCGCAGCCGGTCATCGAAGCCGTAACGTTTGTCGCCGTCATCGCCGGATTCGCGTCCGGCAAAACGAAAAGATGATTTTTCGCGCCGCCGAGCGCGACGCAGCGTTTCAGATTCTTCGTGCTTTGCTGGTAAACCAACTTTGCGACATTGGTCGAGCCGACAAAACTGACGGCTTCAATATCCGCGTGAGCGCAGATTCCTTCGACAATTTCCTTTCCGCCGTTGATGATATTGAAAACGCCGTCGGGAAGCCCCGCTTCTTTCAAAAGTTCCGCCATTCTCTGAACCGACAAAGGCACGAGTTCCGAAGGCTTCATAATCATCGTGTTTCCGAGAACAAGCGCGTTCGGCATCGTCCAGTTCGGCACCATCAAGGGAAAATTAAACGGCACGATTGAAGCGACAACGCCGACCGGAAAACGGTCAATGCGGCATTCGACGCCGCGCGAAACTTCCAGGATTTCACCCGCGACGAGCTGCGGCATCGAACAGGCAAACTCGGTCAGCTCGATTGATTTTTCGACTTCAGCTTTCGCTTCATCATAAGTTTTCCCGTTTTCTTCGGAAACCAAATTCGTCAATTCATCAAAGTTTTTCTCCAATAAATATCTGTATCTGAAAAACACCTGAACGCGCTCTTTGATCGGCAGTTTGCTCCACGCATCGAAGGCGTTTTTGGCGGATTCGACCGCCGCGCTTAATTCTTTGCGCGTTGACATCGGAACTCTTGAAAGAAGACTCCCGTCAATCGGAGAAATAACGTCTAATGATTCATTTGAACTGCTTTCTTGAAAAGAGCCGTTGTAATAATTTTTAACTACATTGTATTTCATAAAACTTTTACCGTAACTGTCGGCGCGTTTTTCGCCGCCTGATTAATCATTCCCTTATCGAAAGTCAAAAGCTCGACTGTTCTGGTTTTTGCCAAATCTTCGGCGAGAGCAAGATAAAGAGAATCGGCTGAACGGCTGCAACCGTAACCGTTTTGAATTTCTTTAGCTCTCTTAATGTATTGAGCGTCCGCAGGCGTTTGAATAACTTTCATTTGGTCTTGAAAATTTTCAATCGCTTCCTCGTAACTCCGGGGTGTAAGCAGATTGTTTTGAAGTTTTCGACAAAAAATATATAAAACTTCCGCAACGATGATATTTGGCGCGTAAAACTCCCAGCCGTTATTCGCACGAGTTTTCAACACGTTTTTTACCGTCGCCGCCGTCGGTTCTTTTGAACAAACGGAGATAATAATGTTTGCGTCAGTTACCAAAGCATCTGGATTATTCGTCGGACTCATCACCAAACATTCCGCCGGAGCGCGCCTTTCGAATCATTCTTAATGTATCTTCGCCCGGGCTTTCAGGCATATTTTTATGCCGCTCCTTGATTTTTCGCAATGCTTCGAGCATTCCCTCATTCGGCTTCGGCTTTGCCGCCGGTTCTTCATCTAAAATCGTTACGCGCACCCTTCGCCCAACCAATTCTTGAGCGTATTTCGTAATTTCTTCCCAAGTGCCTTCTAAAACTTGTCCTGCCATAATTCCTTGATTTTAACACAGAAATTTAAATGAATAATCCACTCCTTCCTGCGCTAATCCGCAGCTAAATTTCCTTCCGGCGGCATTACTTTCATCAAAACAAAATAAAGCGCAAATCCAATCGCAAACGTAACAAACCACGCATAAATATAAAGCGTATCAAATAAATTCGGCTCGGCAACCTGTCCGCCCGGCGTTGTCGCCGCTCTCAAAAATCCCGGAACAACCGGCGCGATTGCGGCGACCAAAGCGACAATCGCGCGCCAATTAAAGCCGCTTGAATATGAATATTGCCCGTCGGTTTTGAAAAGCGACGCGAGATTTAATTTCTGACGACGCAAAATCCAGTAATCGCAAATCATTATACCGCCGATTGCGCCCATTAAGCCCGAATAACCGATGAGCCACGTAAAAATATACGCGCCCATCGAAGACATTAACTGCCACGGCATCATCAAAATTCCGATGACCGCCGTAATCAAGCCGCCTGTAACGTATGAAATCAGTTTCGGGTTGAGATTCGAAAAATCGTTTGACGGCGAGACGACGTTTGCCGCCATATTCGTCGTCAACTGCGCGATAAATATTACAACCATCGCAAACAAAATAACAAACGCGCTGTCGAATCTTTGAATCAATTTCACCGGGTCGGCAATCGCCTCGCCGTAAATCAGAATTGTCGCGCTCGTTACCGCCACGCCGATAAAGGCAAAAGAGGTCATCGTCAAAGGCAATCCCAAAGCCTGTCCGAGCATCTGCGATTTTTGTGATTTCGCGTAGCGCGTAAAATCGGGAATATTCAAACTCAAAGTCGCCCAATAACCGACCGAAGCCGTCAGCGCGCCGGGAAAAATCGTCCAGAAATTCGTCTGCTGCTTTTGCAGGACAGAGGAAGTATCTAAAACATTTCCCATACCTCCCGCTTTTGAGACCGCCCAAATCAGCAAAATCACGCCTCCCGCGAGAAGAAGCGGCGCAGACCAGGATTCGAGATATTTAATCCCTTCGATGCCTTTCAAGATAATGACGACCTGAATCAGCCAGAAAATCAGAAACGAAATCCAGGTGTGAACGGCGTTTCCGCCAATCATCGCCCCGCCGAAAAGATTCGCCCAGCCGCTCCAAACGGCAGTCAAAAGCGCGTCAATCGCCATTCCGCCGATCCAGGTTTGAATGCCGAACCAACCGCAGGCGACCATCGCCCGCAAAATCGCCGGAATATTCGCGCCTTTTGTCCCGAAACTTGCGCGGCACAAAACCGGAAACGAAACGCCGTATTTCGTTCCGGCGTGCGCGTTTAAAACCATCGGAATCAAAACGATTGTATTGCCGAGCAAAATCGTCAGCATCGCCTGCCACCAATTCATTCCCGCCTCGATAAATCCTCCGGCAAGCGTGTAAGTCGTGATAACAACGCTCATCCCGATCCAGAGCGCGGCGATGTTCCAGGTTGACCACGTGCGCTCTTTTATCGAAGTCGGCGCAAGGTCTTTGTTCCACAAAGGCGACGCGGAAACGTCTTCTGCTAGTTCTTCAAAATCCTTTTGGGTTACGGCGATGTCGTCTGTCATAAATTTTGGCTCTTTGACAATTTGGGTTAAAAATACCTAGAGGGCGGGTGCAAGCAGGCATTCCCGACCTGCAAATTTATTAAACAGGTCTTTTTCAACTTTAGCTTGAGTTAAATCTGAGGATTTATAATTCAAGCTAAATCAGATAACAGGTCGGGAAGGGTTGCCCAGCGCCCGCCATATTCTAATTTATTATTCCTTTATTTTTCAAAGAGAAATGGCAGATTCAGTTGTTCAAACCCCAAATTGTTAAAGAGTCTAAATTTTAAAGCTGCGAACGCCCGCAGACTCGGCAAATCAAAATGAAAACACGGCTTGTTTGAATTTCGGGGTTTCGGTAAAACTGATTAACTATAAACCAAAAACGGCGAGTTGTTAACTATTTTTCGAAATATTTTTATAAATGAGGAGAAATCAAATTGAAGAAGCCAAAATTTGAATAATTGACCGGAGCGCCGGGCGTCCCGTTTGCCAACGCCGCGTGAGCAAAGCCATTTTTTGAAAACCGCGAATTTCATCTTCTCGATTGCCTCCAAAATTTATTAATCTGTTAGGTGAACGCGTCTTAAACTTCTTCGATCAAAGCCAGCAAATCTTCCGCCGAAAGTTTTCCGCTCGAATCCGTGCCTTCCAGAAGGCTGTCCGCCAGATCGCGCTTGGTTTCGTGCAGCCGGAGGATTTTTTCTTCGACCGTGTTTTCCGTCACCAGACGATAGACCGTGACCGGGCGCTGCTGACCGATGCGGTGAGCGCGGTCGGAAGCCTGATCTTCAACCGCCTGATTCCACCACGGGTCGAGGTGAACGACGTAATTGGCGGCGGTCAGGTTCAGCCCCGTGCCGCCCGCTTTCAGGCTGATCAGAAAAACTTCTCCGTCGCCGCGTAGAAAAGCGTCAATTCGCTGTTGCCGCACGGCAGGCGGCGTGCTTCCGTCCAGATAATGATACAAAACACCTTTTTTTTTCAAATAATCTTCGACAATCCGCAAATGTTTGACGAATTGGCTGAAAACCAGAGCCTTGTGCTTGTTTTCCAAAAGCTCTTCGAGCGTTTCGCCGAAAAGCTCCAGCTTGCTGCTCGTGAGCGGGGCGTTTTCGTTGACGAGTTTCGGATGACAGCACGCCAGGCGAAGCCGCGTCAGTTCGGCTAAAATGCGGAAGCGTTTGTCTTTTGCCTCACCGTCTTCGGCTTCGAAGGTGGCGGGAAGTTCAGGAACGAATTTAGCAGCCGTTTTAATTTTTTCAAGATGCTCGCGCCACGCTTTATCGGCTTTAAAATTTTCGAGTTCGTCGGAAATATCTTCCAGAATCCCGCTTCGCAAATGGTGCAGCCGGTTTTTATCATCCAAAACCGCGCCGAGCGATTGCAGATGCTTTCGCAATTTCTCCGTGATGGCGATAAACTGCCCGTCCGACAGCTCGACGAAATTTCCTTTGTTTTGATTGATGAATTGATTCAGTTCCTTCATTGAGAGAACCAAATCTTCATTGACACGCGCTTTGCCCTCGACTTCAAACCAGTTGCCGCCTCCTTTGACCGAGAGCGAAAGATTGTCGAAATTGATGCTGCCCAGCAGTTTCAGTTTTTGTCCTTTCGTCCATTCGACGACTAGTTTTCCCGCTTCGCGCGGCTTTTCCAATTCGTTCAAAGCCGTCAGGCATTGTTCGGCGTCCGCCAGACTCCATTCGTAATTCGGGCTTTCAAATTCGGCTAAAAAAGGGCAGGCTTCTTCGATTTCATCGAGCAATTCGCGCTCGCGCCGTAAATCGCGCTTTGTCCGGGTTCTCACACCGTCAACGTCGGCGATGACCGATTCCGAGCCTTTGCCCGGTTTGAAATAAGGCGGCACTTTCCCGAAAGGCTTGACGAAAAATTCGAGATGAAAGCCTTCGCCCGCCGGAGTGAAAAGCGCGTGAATGCGGTTGTCCGCCTCGACCAAGGGCAGATTTTCAAAATGCTCTTCCAGATCGCTCTGAATCGAAAGTCGCGCCGTCAGCGGCTGAATCGCCCGCAGAAGCTTTTCGCGTCCTTCAACCGGAACTTTTAGTTTATTGTCTTTCAGCGATTCGGCGATCTCGACATGATGGCGGGAAACCTTGACGATTTTATAGCGAGTTTCGGTTTCTTTTTGGACGACAATGCCTTCATC
>DATHTS010000505.1:0-4307 GCA_035462935.1 Pyrinomonadaceae bacterium | reverse complement strand
GGATTTAATTTTGAAAGCGGTCGAATTAGCCATTTCACAACCGGCGAATTGGAAGCCGCCCAAGGAATATCTGGTTGAGAATGTTTCCCAGACGGTCAGTAAAATCGTTTTGGGTTATTCAAGCATGAAAAAACATTTCAGCTTTTAATTTTTTTTAGAGAAATGCGAAACGAAAATGCGCGACAGTTTTAAAAGGGAAAAAAAGGAAACGATAGAAGGAAAAAAAAAGGAAAATTCGTTAGAAAATAAGGAAACTCTTTGGGTTGTTACCGAGCTTTACTATCCTGAAATGACTTCGACCGGATATTACCTGACGAAAATTGCCGAAGGTTTAACGGATAGATTTCAAGTCAAGGTTTTATGCGGGCAGCCTAATTATTCGGCTCGGGGAATGCGCGCCCCGCGAAGTGAAAAATATAATAATGTTCAGATAAACCGGGCTTTCGGAACAACTTTGGATAAAAATATTATTCCGTTTCGGCTGATCAATATGATTACCTTGAGCGGTTCGATGTTTTTTAAAGCGTTATTTAAATTTAAAGAAAATGAAAAAGTTCTGGTTGTTACAACCCCTCCGACGCTTCCTTTTATAACCGCTTTGGCGGCAAGAATACGCGGTTCGCGCTACACTTTATTAATCCATGACAATTACCCGGAAATTTTGATTGCCGCCGGAAAAAGCAAACCCGATTCAACCGGCGTTAAATTTCTAAATTTTGTAAATAAATGGGTTTTTAATCGCGCCGGGCGAATTATCGTGGTCGGGCGCGATATGAAAAAGTTGGTCGAAACGAAAATTCAAAAGAATTATCAAAAAAGAAACATTCCGATTGATATTATCCAAAACTGGGCGGAACTCGAACAGGTCGAACCAAAAGACAGGTATGAAAATAAACTTTTGAAGGAACTTGGATTGACCGAAAAATTTGTTTTTTTATATGCCGGAAATATGGGATATCCGAATGATCTGGAAAGTCTTATTTTTTGCGCGGAAAAATTAAAGACGGAGGAACATTTCCATTTTTTATTTTTGGGCGCGGGCGTAAAAAGAAAATGGCTGGAAAGCGCTGTTTCGGAGAAAAAACTTACAAATGTGACAGTGCTTGAGCCGCGCCCGCGAAGCGAGCAGAATATATTTTTAAATGCCTGTGACATCGGCGTTGTTTCGTTGGTAAAAAAAATGTGGGGCGTTTCGATGCCGAGCCGGACTTATAACATTTTAGCGGCGGGAAAACCGATTTTGGCTTTGACCGAAGAAAACTCCGAATTGGCGCAGGTTGTCGAGGAGGAAAATGTCGGATGGGTTATTCCGCCAAATGAGCCTGAAAAACTTTTAGCCGAAATGCGAAAAATTTATAAGGAACGAGAAAGACTTTTTGAAATGAATAAAAAAGCAAGGCAGACGGCAATTAAAAAATATTCCTTAGAAACAGCCATAAAAAAATATAGAACTTCTCTGGGGACAAATGCGTCCGATAACGCCTAAGTAGAATATATAAATTTAAGAAAATGAAAATTCTTGTAACAGGGGCGAATGGATTTGTCGGCGGCGCGATTGTTCAAGAATTTTTAGATAACGATTTTGACCAAACGGAAATTTTTTGTGTTGGCGGTTTAAGGTCTAAAATCCCGAAATTTCCGAATTATTTCGCCGTTGACATAACTAAAGAGGAAAATTTGGCTGAATTGTTGAAGATTTCAAAGATAGATACTTTTATTCATTCGGCTGGGTTGGCACACCAGTTCGCCGACACGCCGCCGGAAAAGTTTTGGGAGATAAATGCAAAGGGAACGGAAAATGCGGTTAGTTTAGCCGCCCGTTTAAATACCCGGCATTTTATTTTAATAAGTTCCGTTTCGGTTTACGGAAGTAAAAAGCAAAAAGAAAATCAAAGGGGCGGAATTACGGAAAACGAAATATGCGAACCGGAAGGCGTCTATGCTCAAAGCAAATTGGAAGCCGAGCGGATCGCCGAAAGAATTTGCCGCGAAAATAAAATTGCTTTAACAGTTCTGCGCCTCGCGACGGTGATCGGAGAAGGCGACGGCGGTAATGTTCTGCGGCTTATTCGAATGATAGATAAGAGGCGTTTTGTATGGATCGGCAAAGGGAAGAATCAAAAAAGCCTTATTTATAAAGCTGACGCTGCACGGGCTTGCAGGATAATCGCTTGTAAAAAAAAAGGGAATGAAAGGGAAGTTTTCAATTTGTCTGCCGCGCCTGTCACGGTGAAAGAGATAGTCGAATTAATTGCGGAAAATTTAGAGAGAAATATACCGAAAATTTTTATTTCCTCCGGTTTACTTTTAAAATCTTTGCAGTTTTCTTCAAGAATTTTGAATTCCCGGAAAATTGAAAAACTTTCGGAAACAATTTATAAATGGGTTTCGAATGAAGCCTTTTCGGCGGATAAAATCAAACGCGAATACGGATTTGAAACTCAAACCTCAATCGCCGAAGCCTTGAAAAGGGAAGTCGGCTGGTATCGAAGTCTTTAATGATAAAGTTTCTGCTTTACATTCTGGCGTTTTTTCTGACTTTTACCGGAGTCGGGTTTTTTCGACGCTGGAGTTTGAGAAAAAAGCTGCTAGATATCCCGAATGAAAGAAGCTCGCATACGAGACCGACTCCACGCGGCGGCGGATTAATAATTGTTTCGGTTTGCCTGGCAATCTATTTTTTTTATTTGCAGATTTTTGGTTTTGAAATTCCCTGGGCGTATTTTATAGGCGCTTTGATTGTCGCGGGAATTAGCTGGATTGACGATTTATATTCGATTTCATTTGTTTGGCGTTTTTTATGTCACAGCCTTGCGGCGGGAATTACAATCTGGGGATTAGGTTTTTTTGAGAATTTTTATATTCCTTTTATCGGAACAATCGGAGCGGGCGGCGGAGCGTTTGTTATATGGTTTGTATGGATTGTCTGGCTGATAAACGCCTACAATTTTATGGACGGAATTGACGGCATTGCCGGAGTTCAGGCTTTCGCAGCGGGTCTGGGCTGGTTTTTTGTAGGAAATTTCTGGCAGCTTGAAACAATCGGATTTTACGGGGTGGTGTTAAGCGCCTCGAGCCTGGGGTTTTTGCTTCTGAACTGGCAGCCGGCGAAAGTTTTTATGGGTGATGTCGGAAGCGCTTTTCTCGGTTATACGTTTGCGGTTTTACCTCTGCTGGCTGCAAAGCAAACCGAGCAGACAAATTTTTCGCTGTTTCTTATCGGGATTCTTTTTGTCTGGTTTTTCGTTTTCGACACCGTTATAACTTTATTCCGCCGTTTGATAAGAGGCGAAAAAATTTGGCGGGCGCACCGGGAACATCTCTATCAAAAATTAGTCGAGAAGGGTTTTTCGCATCAATTTGTTGCAATTTTTTACGGAACTTTATCGAGTTTAACGATTTTATTGACGGTTTTTTGGATTTCTACGGGCGGAAATTACGAATTTTGGATTTTTGCCTGTATCGGATTGCTTACCTTCGGGCTTTTTTTTAGCCGTTTAATGTTATCGAAGTTTTTGACACGGATATTTTTGAAATGGTAGTTTAGCAGAAACAAATCGTTTATTTTCATTTATTTTCATTTATTTTCATTTATTTTCATTTTATGCAATTTTCTAAAGCCTTACAGAACAGTTTCAGCCTTGAATCCTACGGAGTGAAAATCGGTGTCGAGAGCAATGAAAAGGGTATTTTCGATGAAATGCTGGAAAGAATTCCGCGCGCGATACCGAACGGTTTCAGCCCGATAAACCCGGAGGAAATTGTTCATCAAATAATTGTAAAAGCGAATAAAAAATCAACCGAATATAAACTTTTTCGCAACGATGAGAAAATTGTTGAAAGCTCAATCCGCGAATCCATTTTGGATTCTTTTGAAAGCTGGCTGCGTTTAACGGTTGCCGAATTTGCCCGGAAACATATTTTTGTCCACGCCGGAGTTATAAGCTGGAAAGGGAAAGCCATTATTTTGCCCGGTTACAGTTTTCACGGAAAAACCACAATGGTCGCTGAATTGATAAAGCGAGGTGGAATTTATTTCTCGGACGAATACGCGATTTTGGATGAAGACGGTTTGGTTTATCCCTATCCCAAAATGCTTTCCCTAAGGGGGATAATTGATGAATATAGACAAGTTGATTATTCGGCGGAATCTTTGGGCGCGGTTGTGGGAACATCACCGGTTCCGGTTGGTTTGGTTTTTATAACCGAATACAAACCAAACGCCAGATGGAAACCTAAGCAGCTATCCTCCGGCGAGGGAGTTATGGAGTTGTTGAAACATACGGTTTCCGTCCGCCAAAACCCGG
>DATHTS010000504.1:0-3329 GCA_035462935.1 Pyrinomonadaceae bacterium | reverse complement strand
ATCCAGACAATATGCATTAAAATCAATTTTTTATCCGCCATGCGGAAGGTTTTCACGGTTTGCCCGTCAGAAAGGGAAACGATAGTCAAAATCCTTTCGTCGCCCTGTTTTTCGGAAAAAGCTACACGACTGCCGTCCGGCGAAAAGGCGAAGCGCGGTTTTGCTTTATTCAAAACAAGCTGCTGTTCGCCGGTTTTCAGCGAAATGCGCCAAAGCGCGCTGGTTTGGATATGACGGTAATAAACCCATTCTCCGTCGGGCGAAACAAATACCGCTGCGCCGCCGTCTGTTTGAGTCATTTGTGTTTGATTGCTGCCGTCCGTATTCATTCGCCACAACTGCGCTGAGCCTGATTTGTTCGACACGAAAAATACCGATTTATTATCGGGCGAAATAATCGGGGCGAATTCGTCTGCGGTGTTATTTGTTAGCTGCCGCTGTCCGCTGCCATCCGCGTTTATACTCCAAATTTCATCGTTGCCCGATATAATTGAAGAAAAATAAACTTTACCGTCCGGCGCAAACGCCGCCGCGTTCGCGTTGGTTAAAATCTCGATAGACGAGGGATTTTCCGGTCGAATCAGCTTAATACGAAAGTTTTCCTTAAACTGCGTCGAAATTATTGCGGTGGCGTCTTTATTCATATTTAACGCCGAATATGATTCGGAATCCTTTGTTAACGGCGATGCCTCGCCGGTCGCGGCGGAAACCTGCCAGATGCGAAAGTTTTTGTTGGGAAACTTCGACGCTGTGATCAGCAGACCGCTCTCATCCGGCAGCCACGATAAGTTCTTGATGTCGAAAAATTTTTCTTCGGATAATTTGCGCTCCGCGCCGCTTTCCAATTCGACTTCCATCAACTCAAACTCATTCGAAGAACCTACCGATGTCCCCGTGGCAAAGGCGATTGATTTTCCGTCGGGCGCAAAGCGATTGTCGCCGATGCGAAAAGGATACGGGCGCGATACGATTTTTCTTTCGCTACTCCCGTCTGCTGCATTGGCAATATTTAATGAGCAAAATTCGCCGCTGCGTTGTTGAGGACAGCGCACAAAAGAGATTTGTTTACCGTCAGGCGAAACGCCCATCCAGCCTAATTCCGTCCCGCTCAGAATTTTTTGCGGAATTCCGCCGTAAATCGTGACGCGGTAAATGTCCTTCGGCTCACCTGACAAACGCACGCCCCGGGCGAAGTAAAGAGTTTTTTCGTCAGGCGAGATGACAAGTCCGAAGTATTGTTCATCGGATGGCGGGATTATTTCAACGCTGCTTCCGCTTTCGATTTGCCTCAGCCAGACGCTTTGCTTGTCGCCGCCCATACCGTTTGTATAAATCACATTTTTCCCGTCCGGCGAAATAACGGCAAGAGTTACTTTTCCATTAGTCGAAAGTTTTTCGGAAGCGAACGGCGCGGATAAAATCGGCGCGCTCATTTCGCCGGTTTTGCTTCGCGCGTACCAAAATCCGGTAACGATTACACCGATGAGCAAAATGGCAGCGACGGGAAGCAGAAATTTTTTGAATTTTGAGGAATCAGCAGAAGATTTTTCGACGGGCAGCGAAATCATTTTTGCCGCGCCGTTATTCGAGCCGTTTTCGGTGGAGGTTTCTCTGACTTCGGCAATGAAGCGATAACCGCGTTTGGGAACGGTTTCGATAAAAGTCGGCTCGCGCGCGTCGTCGCCAAGCGTTTTCCGAAGTTGGCGGATGTTGAAGGCGAGATTGCTTTCTTCGACAAAGCTGTCCTTCCAGATTTCCGCTATCAACTCTTCTTTTTCGATGATGCGTCCGCGATTTTCAATCAGAACTTTGAGCAGCTCGAAAACCTTCGGCGTGATGGAAATCGGCTTGCCGTCGTGAAATAAAACTCTCTCCTCGGGGTCAAGGCGAAAGTTTTTGAAATCATAAAAACTCTTTGCTTCCAAGCGTTTACGCCTCTCTAATAACTTTCTAATCGGAATCTAACCGGAATCTAAGGACTTTTCAGGCAAAAAGAATTCATCAGTTTGTCCTAGCCTCGATATGCGAATAATAGCACAAACGGGGAACGCCCGAAACTTTTATTTGCATTCGTGAGCTTTGAAGGCGAGAAAGCGGCGGCTCAGAAAATCGTCGCTTTCGACGGAAATCTTTAAACGGGATTTGCCGTCCAAAAAACAAAAATAAATCTAGTTAGAAATGGAGAGTAAATAAATGTTAAGTGAAGCTTTAATAAATAATAACGCAAACACAATCGCGCCGCCATACAGTTTCGAGGAAACTCTGGTCGCGTCGCAAAAAGTAAATTGGCGCATCGAGGACATCATCGGCGGAGATAAACAGCTCGATTTTTCAAAACCGTTTATGCCCGAATCTTTGGTGCGGATGGGAGAAATGTATTTTCTGACCGCGAACGAAAGATTGGTTCTCAACCAAATCAAAGGACACGCTTACCTGTCAATTTTCGGTTTGGTTGAAGAATTCATTCTGCCGTTCGTGCTTGACCACGTTCGCCCGTCGCTCGACGAGGACGATTACCGCGTTCGGGCTTTTCTGCAATTCGCCGGTGAGGAAGCGAAACACATTCAATTGTTCAAAACCTTTACGGAAGAATTTCACAAAAATTTCCCGACCGAATGCGCTGTAATCGGTCCGCCGTCAGCGGTGGCGCAAAAAATTCTATCGCATCAGCCTTTGGCGGTCGCGCTGGTAATTCTGCATATCGAATGGATGTCTCAGCGGCACTATATCGAGAGCATAAAGGATGATCAAGGGCTTGATCAGCAATTTAAGAGTCTTTTGAAAAATCACTGGCTCGAAGAAGCGCAGCACGCCAAGCTCGACACGCTGATGGTCGAAGCGCTCGCCGACGGAATGAGCGAAGCGGAAATCGAAAAAGCGGTTGAGGAATATCTGGAAATCGGCGGTTTTCTCGATGAAGGCGTCAAGCAGCAGGCGATTTTCGATATGGAAGCTTTTGAACGCGCGACAGGTTACCGATTGTCCGAAAGCGAGCGCGAAGATTCCATCAAAATTCAGCATCAGGCGAATCGCTGGACTTATCTCGGAACGGGAATGACGCATCCGAAGTTTCTCGCCACGCTCGAAAAATTGAGCCTGGCGCAAAGAAAACGGATTGAAGATGTTTCTTTCGTGTTTTGTTAAAAAAGCGCGAAGAAAGTTTTGAGTTCCGTCCTCGGTCGGCTGTTGCTCGGATTTCAGGTTTCAGGTCGAAAATCCAATCCAGTCCAAAGACTGAAATTTGAATTCCGAAACTCAGGCTGTGCCTTACGGCGGGACTCAAAACACGGAATAAAAACAATGTGTTCACAAAGTTGAACCAGGCAAAT